>DATGDG010000348.1:0-3380 GCA_035311025.1 Casimicrobiaceae bacterium | reverse complement strand
CGAGCGTGAACGCGCGAACGCTCATCCCGAGCGCGCCGGCGATCGGTGGGGCGACGGTGGAGAAGCCCGGTACGAACTTCGAGACGACGACCGAATAGAACCCCCAGCGCTCGAAGATGCCCTCGGTCTGGCGCACGCAGGTGTCGGGGGACAGCGAGATGCGGCACAGCCCCCGCAGCACCGGGTATCCATAGCGGCGGCCGGCCCAGAACCAGATCAGATCGGCCGTCAGCGAAGCCGCGACCGCGATCGCGAACGCCTGGGCGAAATCGAGCCTGCCCGCGACGGCGAGCGCGCCTGCGATCATCATCGTCGGCACCGCGGGGATCGGCAGCCCGAGTTGCTGCAGCAGCACGTTCAGGCCGACGAGCGGAACGCCATACGCGATCAGTTGTCCTGCGATCTGGTTCATCGATTGCGGCTTGCTGGAGGCTGGAACCCACGAGATGGGTCCGTGTATGCCGCAACGCAACGCCCCTCGTCTTTTGCGGTCGGCTACGCGACAATGGCCACCCGGGCCTTGCGCATCGGCCATAAGCATATGCGCTGGAGAGGATTCCCGCATGGAGATAATGCCGACACCGTCAGGATCCGGCCCGTCCGGCGCGCCGGAGCCGCACCGGGTCGAGGCGGGGCTGGGGGCCGCGTGGTGGGGGGAGAGCTGGCGCATCTTCGTCGCAGCCCCCGGTGCGTGGATCGGGATGGTCGTCGTGTTCGCGGTCGTATCGACGCTGCTGTTCTTCATTCCGGCCGTCGGCGGAATCCTGCAGTCGGTGCTGACCCCCGTCTTTGCCGGCGGCGTCATGCTCGGATGTCACGCGCTGGCGCGTGGCGAGCGACTGACCGTCGGCCACCTGTTCGAGGGTTTCCAGGGCGGGCGCCTGGCGCCGCTGCTGGTGCTGGGGTTCATCTGGCTCGCGATCCTGGTCGGGCTCGCCATCGTCGCCGTCGCCTTCGCGTACGTCGCGCTCGGCGCTTCGGGCGTGTCGGCGCTGATGGCGCTGGGCGCGGACGCGCAGGCCGACTACGTCACGCTGACCCCGCTGCTGCTCTCGGCCGGCGTCGCGTTCCTCGTCATCGCGATGATCTGCGTGACCGTCGTCCTCTTGGCAGCGATGGCCTACTGGTTCGCTCCCGCGCTGGTCGTGCTGAACGGCGAGCCACCGGTCTCCGCGCTGCGGAAGAGCTTCGACGCATCGCTGCGCAACATCGGGGCGTTCCTCCTCTACAGCGTCATCTACATCGGACTGGCGATCGTGGCGTCGATCCCCGCCGGGCTGGGCTGGCTGGTGCTGGGGCCGATGGTCGCGGGCAGCTGCTACGCGGGCTGGCGGACGATCTTCGGTCCGCCCGCCGATAGCCGGCCTGCGCCGGGGTGAGCTTCCCGCAGTACGATACGCTGCCCGGCCTGCGCATCCCCCGGGCGTTTCGCTTTCGACCCCGAAAGAGGCCCGCCCTCGATGAACGCGACGCCCTACGTGCAAGCCGGTGCCACCCCGCGCTGGGACTGGCTTCCCGCGCCCGGTACCTGGAAGTACTACGCACTGCTCGGTGCAACCGGCATCTTCGTGCTCGGACCGCTGGGCGGGCTCGCGGCGTCGTACATGAATTTCTCGCTGGGATTCTTCGTCGGCGGGCAGGTGCTCGCCGGGATCCTCGGCTCGGCCGTGACCTTCGGCTACGGGGCCCAGGGGCGCCACGGCGCGAACTACATCCAGACCACGGCCGCCTCGGTCGCCGGAATGAGCGCGATGGCGGTGGTGATCCAGGCGATGGCGTGGATGGGCCTGCCCCAACCGCCGGTCTGGCAGCTGATCCTCTACATGCTGTCGATCGGCATGTTCGGCGTCGGCGTCGGCATGCTCTACACGCCGATCCTCGTCGACCGGCTGCAGCTCACGTTTCCTTCCGGTCTCGCGGTCGCCAACATCCTGCGCGCGCTGACCGACCCCGTGCTGCTGCGCCAGTCGGTGGCGCGGCTGTTCGGCGGCATGGCGCTGGGCATCGCGGGCGGCGTGGGCGCGGCCAAGATCGCGGTGCTGGGCGCGATCGAGCTGTCGGCGTCGACTTTCGGCGCAGGCATGATCGTCGGCGCGCGCATCGGCGTCGCAGCACTGGTCGGCGGCCTCGCCGGCTGGGCGATGATCCCGTACTTCGTCTCGATCGGCTGGCTCGATCCGGGCGACCCATTCCGCAAGATCACCTTCCTGATCGCGCTGGGCATGATCATGGGCGCGGCGCTGATCGACATCTCGCTGATCCTCTACCGGGCCTGGCGACGCGCGCAGCAGAAGAGCGCCGAACCCGCGCCTGTGCAGGAGGACTGGAAGCGGACCAACATCGGCAGGCTCGTCGCCTGGGTCGTGTTCTGGGGCGTAGCGATCGTGATCGTCGGCTCGCAGGTGCTGCACCAGCCGGTCGGCTACCTGGTGATGGCGGTGCTGCTGGTCTTCGTGTTCGCGATGGTCAACGGCATTTCGGTGGGCATGGTCGATTCGAATCCGATCTCCTCGGCATTCGTCGTCACCGTCATCCTGATGGCGGCCTTCGGACTGCGCGACCCGAACGTCGGGCTGATCGCCGCCACGGTGCTGCTGGTGTCGACCAGCGAGGCCTGCGACATGCAGCAGGACCGCTCGACCGGCTGGCGGCTGGGCACCAACCGGACGATCCAGTTCCGGTTCCAGGTCGCCGGCATCGTCATGGGCGCGATCCTCGCCGTGGTGTTCGCACGGCTGTTCATGGACGCCTACCCGATCCTGCTCAAGGACCAGACGGTGCTGCCCGCCGACCAGCAGCCTGCGCACTGGGCGTCGGCGATGACCTACAAGTTCGTCGGCGTGCTGCGCAGCCTGACCCAGGACAAGACCTACCAGCGCACGGCGATCTGGGTCGGCGTCGCCCTCGGGTTCGCGACCGAGGTGCTGCGCAAGGTCATCAAGTCCCGCGCCGGCTACAGGCGCTTCGTCGCCGCGGGCAAGGTCGGCTTCACGATCGACTTCCTGCTCGATGCGATCGTGCTGCCCTCGCCGTATGCGTCTTCGTTCGGCGGCTTCCTCAACCTGCCGACGTCGACCTGGTTCGCGGCGGGAGGCGTCGTCTCGAGCTTCTTCAACAGCCTGCCCAGGCGGGACACGCGGGCGCCCGCGCTGCCCAGCGACATGAGCACGACGTCGCTGATCGGCGGCGGGCTGATCGCAGGCGATGCGCTCGCGGCGCTGGGGCTCGGGATCGTGGGATTGCTGTCGACGCTGAGCGGCTGACGCGGCGAGTCCTCCTCGTCGAGGGTGCGGTTTTCTGCGTCAAGCACACTCAGATCTGCGCCAGGCGTGCTGCGATCTGCGTCAGGCGCGCGGTACCGGGCTCTCGCCCGAGACTTC
>DATGDG010000347.1:0-9293 GCA_035311025.1 Casimicrobiaceae bacterium | reverse complement strand
CGGCGTTGTGCCCGCCCTGGAAGCGCACGACACCCTGCGCGCTGTCGGTCAGCCAGTCGACGACCTTACCCTTGCCCTCGTCGCCCCACTGGGCGCCGATGACGACGACATTCTTGCCCATTCGATTCGCTTCTTGAAAGTTGGAGCTACCTGCCGCGCCCGAGCACGCCGGCAAGCTGCCTCAGGTCCAGCGTGAACCCGGTCGCGGGACGCGAGCGGCCGAACGCCTTGCCGATGCCGTCGTAGCGTCCGCCGTTGCCCACGGCGGTCGCCTCGCCGGCGGTGAGCACGGAGAAGATCGCGCCATTGTGATAATGATAGCCGCGCAGGTCGGCCAGATCGACGTGCACCGCGTCGACCAGCGGTCCCGCCGCGCTCGCGAGCGCGTCCAGCGTCGCGAGCGCATTGGCGACGGCCGGGGTGTCCGGCAGCGCGTCGCGTGCCGCGCCGAGCACCTCCGCCGCCGGGCCATAGAGCGTCGGCAGCGCCGTCAGCGCGTCTCGCCACACCCGGGGCAGGCGCTCGGTCAGGGCGACGACCGCGGGCCGGTCCTTGAACCTCAGCGCGTCGAACAGGTCGCCGGTCTCGCCGCCGCCGGAGAGCCCGGCGCCGCTCTCGAGGGCGCGGTAGATGCCCACGTGCCCGAGGTCGAGATGCAGTCCGCGCAATCCTGCGGCGCGCAGCGACGACACGGCAAGCGCGATGACTTCGCGGTCGCCATCGATGCCCGGGACCCCGAACAGCTCGGCGCCGATCTGCATGACTTCGCGCGTTGCACCGGGACCGCTCGCGACGGCGCGCAGCACGCTGCCGGCATAGCAGAGGCGGGTCGCGCCCGACTCGTTCAGCAGGTGCGAGTCGATCCGCGCGACCTGGGGCGTGATGTCGGCGCGCACGCCGACCAGCCGTCCCGACATCGGGTCGACGACCTTGAAGGTCTGCAGATCGAGATCGCGGCCGCTGCCGGTGAGCAGCGAGTCCAGGTGCTCGATGAGCGGCGGGCTGACCAGCCGGTAATCGTGCGCTGCGAAGTGGTCGAGCAGGGCGCGGCGCAGCACCTCGATCTGCGCGGCCTCCGACGGCAGGACGTCGTCGATCGCCTCGGGCAGCAGCCACTTATGCATTTTGCGTCAGGTAGAGGGCGACGAGGCCGATGCCGATCGAAACCATGCCGATGAACCGCAGCTGGCCGTCCGTCAGCTCGGTGAGCCGGCGAAACGAGTCGCGCCACAGTCGCGGCGCCATGAACGGCAGCAGTCCCTCGAGGACCAGCAGCAGCGCCAGTGCGGTCCAGAGCGTGTCGCCCACTCCGATCCCTCTCGGTGCGATTCGTCCGGCACGCTACTTCGCCGGACTGCGCGATGGTGTCCGGCCGATTCCGTACTGCTTGAAGTACTGGAAGAACTCCGAGCTCGGGTCGAGCACCAGCAGGTCGCTCTTGTTGTGGAACGTCGCCTTGTAGGCGTCGAGGCTGCGGTAGAACGCGTAGAACTCGGGGTTCTTGCCGTAGGCCTGGGCATAGATCGCCGACGCCTTGGCGTCGCCGTCCCCCTTGATCTTCTGCGCCTGGTGGTATGCGTCGGCGAGGATCACCTGCTTCTGGCGGTCGGCGTCGGCGCGGATCTGCTCGGACTCGGCGGCACCGGTCGAGCGCAGCTCGTTGGCGACCCGGCGGCGCTCCGATTCCATCCGCTGGTAGACCGGACCCGTGACGTCGGGCGGAAGCTCGACGCGCCGCAGCCGGACGTCGACGACCTCGACGCCGATCGACTTCGCGTCGGCATTGGCCTTCTGCTGGGTGACGGTCGTGATCCTGTCCCGCGCCGTCGAAATCGCCTCGTGCACGTCGTACTTGTTGAATTCCTGCGCGAGGTTGGCGCGCACCGTCTGCGTCAGGCGCCGGCGCGCAGCCTCCTCGTCGCCCTGCACCGAAACGTAATACTGCCGGACGTCGACGATGCGCCAGAGCACGAAGAAATCGACGAGCAGCGGTTTCTTCTCCGATGTCGTCATGCGATCCGGCTCGGGATTGTCGAGCGTCAGGTTGACCCTGTCGTAGAACTTCACGTTCTGGATCAGCGGCCACTTGAAATAGAGGCCCGCCTTGGAGTGGGTCTCGACGATCTCGCCCAGCTGGAACTTGATCGCGGACTTGCGCTGGTCGACCGTGTAGATCGACTGCGACGCGACGAGCAGGATCGCGACGACGGCCGCGAGGATCGGCACGGTGATCTTCATCTCAGCGGCCCTCGCGGTTGCGCAGCGCATCGCGCGAGCGCGATGGATCGAAGCCACCCGACGTCGATCCGTCGGTCGCCGGCACCGGCGCCGGCGCGCGCGCAGTCGCGGGCGGCGTCGTCTCGGTCGCGGCGGCCGGGGCCGCGGCCGACTGCTGGATCAGCTTGTCGAGCGGCAGGTACAGCAGGTTCGATCCCTTCTGGTCGACGAGGATCTTGCTCGAGTTGCCGAGCACCGACTGCATCGCGTCGAGATACAGGCGCTCGCGCGTGACGCCAGGGGCCTTGTCGTACTGCACCAGGACCTGGTTGAAGCGCTCGGCGTCGCCCTGGGCCCGCTGGACGACTTCCGAGGCATAGCCATTGGCCTCCTCCATCAGGCGCGCGGCCATCCCGCGCGCGCGCGGCACGACGTCGTTCGCATAGGCCTGGCCCTCGTTCTTGAGGCGCTCGCGGTCCTGGCCGGCCTTGACCGCGTCGTCGAACGCCGCCTGCACCTTGTCGGGCGGCTGCACGTTCTGCAGCGTGACCTTCTGGACGAAGACGCCGGTCTGGTAGCGATCGAGCATCTGCTGCATCAGCTGCTCGGTCTGCTTCGCGATCTGCTCGCGTCCCTCGTAGAGCGCGAAATCCATCTTGCTGTTGCCCACGACCTCGCGGATTGCCGATTCGGCGACGTAGGCCACGATCCGGTCGGGGTTCCGGTTCTTGAAGACGTAGTCCTCGGCGCTCTTCAGGTTGTACTGGACGGCGAACTCGATGTCGATGATGTTCTCGTCATCGGTGAGCATCACCGCTTCCTTGTCGATCTTGTTCTTGGGCGTGTTGCGGTAGCCGACCTCGATGGTCTTCACCTGCGAGAAATCGACGAGTTCGACCGCTTCGATCGGGTACGGCAGGTGCCAACGGGGCCCCGGCTGGGTCGTCTCGGTGTAGCGCCCGAAGCGCGTCACGACGCCGCGGCGGCCCGCGTCGACGATGTAGAAGCCGCTTGCCAGCCAGACCAGGATGACCAGCATGACCAACCAGCCCAGGGCGCTCAGCGGCAGCCCGCCCGGGCGCGGTCCCTCGCCCCCGTCCTGGGTGTCGCGCGGGGGTGGGGGTTGCCGTCCGAAAATCTCCGCCAGGCGACGGTTGACGTTGCGCCAGATCTCGTCGAGGTCGGGCGGGCCGCCGCCTCCACCTCCACCGCCGCCACGCTTGCCCCACTGCGGATCGTTCAGCGACATGACGATGCAATCCAGGTTTTGCGCATGATCAGCGAAATGGTTGGGCGAAGCAACGGCGATCAGCCGGACCGTGCCGGCATTGCCGAGGCATCGAAGACGGGTTCGAGCGGGAAGCGTTCGGCCAGCGCAGCGCGCAGATCGGCGAGCCCTAACCCGGTCGCTGCGCTCACGCGGACGGTCGAAATGTTACCACAGCCGTCGCGCTCGACCCCGACGTCAATGCCCGCGAGGTCGCACTTGTTCAGGACGCGGATCTGGGGCACCTCGGTCGCCCCGATCTCCGCCAGCAGCCCGTCGACGGCCTCGATTTGCTCGTCTCGGTCCTCGGCGCTGGCGTCGATGACGTGCAGCAGCAGGTCCGCGTCGGCGGCTTCGGCCAGCGTCGCCGAGAACGCGGCGACCAGGTCGTGCGGAAGGTCGCGGATGAAACCGACGGTGTCCGACAGCACGATCGTCTGCGCGCCGGGCACGTGCACCCGGCGCAGGGTCGTGTCGAGCGTGGCGAAAAGCTGGTCGGCGGCGTAGACGTTGGCCCGCGTCAGGCGGTTGAACAGCGTCGATTTCCCCGCATTCGTGTAGCCGACCAGCGCGACGGTGCGTACCGCGGCGCGGTGACGGGCCCGGTTCTGCGTGGATCGGCGCCTCGAAACGCGCTTCAGCCGCTCCTGCAGCAGCTTGACGCGCTGGGCGATCAGCCGGCGGTCGGTCTCGAGCTGGGTCTCGCCGGGACCGCGCAGGCCGATGCCGCCTTTCTGGCGCTCGAGGTGGGTCCAGCCGCCGACGAGGCGCGTGGCCATGTGCTTGAGCTGCGCGAGCTCGACCTGGAGCTTGCCTTCGGCGCTGCGCGCCCGGACCGCGAAGATGTCGAGGATCAGGCTCACGCGGTCGACGACGCGGCATTCGAGCGCGCGCTCGAGATTGCGTTGCTGGACGCCCGACAGCGCGTGATCGAAGATCACCAGGTCGGCGGCCGACTCCCGCCGCGTCTGCGAGATCTCGTCGACCTTGCCGCTGCCGGCGAACAGCGCCGGATCGGGACGCGCGCGGCGTCCGCCGACGCTGCCGACGACGGTCGCGCCGGCGGAGGTGGCGAGGGCGGATATCTCCTGCAACCGGTCGTCGCGGCCCGCGCGCCCGAAATCGAGCGCGACGATCAGGGCCCTGTCGCCGGTGGCGGGTCGTTCGAACAAGGTCAGTGGCTGCGGGCGCGAACGTCCGGCGGGGCGATGCCCCGCGCCCGCCCGCGGCTCAGCGGCTGCGCGTTGGGCCGGGTCGCCCGCTGCGGGCGCCGCTCAACCTTCGGTTTCGTGGCCGTGGTTCTGGTGCGGCATCACGACCGGGCGCGATGGCACGACGGTGGAGATCGCATGCTTGTACACCATCTGCGTGACGGTGTTCTTGAGCAGTACGACGTACTGGTCGAAGGACTCGATCTGCCCCTGGAGCTTGATTCCGTTGACGAGGTAGATGGAGACCTGCACGTGTTCCTTGCGCAGGATGTTCAGAAACGGGTCTTGTAGCATTTGCCCTTTGTTGCTCATCGATCGGCTCCGCGCTTGTAATTCCGCATCCTTGTCCCGTCCCGCCCGACGTCTCGACCGGCGGGAATCGCACGAAGGCGCGCCCGAAGGCGCCTTTCGCACTAGCGGCGTGCGGTGGTATCCGCGTAGGGGTTGGCACCCGTCTTGAATTGTATCCTAAGCGGGGTGCCACGCAGTTGGAACGCGTCGCTGAAGAAATGTTCCAGATACCGCCGGTAGGCAGCGGGGACGTGGTGCAGCGCCGAGCCGTGGATGATCACCAGCGGCGGGTTGACGCCACCCTGGTGGGCATAGCGCAGCTTGGGCCGCACGACACCGGCGCGCGGCGGTTGCTGGCGGGACACCGCCATCTGCAGCATCCGCGTCAGGCGCGGCGTGGGCAGCCGCGCCATCGCCGCCGCATATGCGCGATCGACCGCGCCGATCAGGTTCTCGACGCCGCGGCCTTCCCGCGCCGAAACGTAATCCTGCTGCGCGAAATCGAGGAACGCGAGCTTGCGCGCGACGTCGCGCTTCACGTTGTCGCGCTGCTCGGGGGTCACCGCATCCCACTTGTTGATCGCCACGACCAGCGCGCGCCCCTCCTCGAGGATGTGGCCTGCGAGGTGAGCGTCCTGCTCGGTGATGCCATCGACGGCGTCGAGCATCAGGATGACGACGTTTGCGTCGGCGATCGCCTGCAGCGTCTTGATCACCGAGAACTTCTCGACCATCTCGCTGACCTTGCCCTGCCGCCGGACGCCCGCCGTGTCGATCAGCGTGTAGGCCTTGCCTGCACGCTCGAAATCGAGGTGGATCGCGTCGCGCGTGGTTCCCGGCTGGTCGAACGCGATGACGCGTTCCTCGCCCAGCAGCGCGTTGACCAGCGTCGACTTGCCGACGTTGGGACGTCCGACGATCGCGACCTTGATCCTCGCGCTCTCTTCCGACTCGGCGCCTTCCTCGGGCGGCGCGGGGCCCGCCGCGGCATCGCAGCGCGCAAGGGCGATCTCCACCAGGTCGTTGACGTTCTCGCCGTGGGCGGCGGAGATCGGCAGCGGTTCCCCGACGCCGAGTTCGTGGAACTCGGCGGCTGCGCGCTCCGGGGCGATGCCTTCCGTCTTGTTGACCGCGAGGACGATCGCCCGACCCGACCGTCGCAGCAGGTCGGCGATCGCGATGTCCTGCGGGGCGATCCCCGAGCGGCCATCGACGATGAACACGACGACGTCGCATTCCGCGATCGCGGCGCGCGCCTGCTTCGCCATCTCGAACAGGATCCCCGAGGTCGCGACCGGCTCGAAGCCGCCGGTGTCGACGACGAGGAACTCGCGCTCGCCGTAACGCCCGCGTCCGTAGTGGCGATCGCGCGTCAGCCCAGGGAAATCCGCGACCAGTGCATTGCGTGTCCGCGTGAGCCGGTTGAACAGCGTCGACTTGCCGACGTTGGGCCGGCCTACCAGTGCGATGGTGGGAAGCATCGTGGCGGACGGGACCCTAGCGGCAGCGCGGCAGCGCGCGCATCAGCGCGCGGACACCGAGTAGACGTTGCCGCCCTTCGATTGCCACAGGATGCCTCCTCCGTACTGCGAAGGCTGCGCGGTGGCGGCAGTGCCGTCGGTGGCGAGCCGCGCGAGGTAGGTTCCATCGTTGCGCGAGAGCAGGTGCAGGTAGCCCTCGATGTCGACCACGCCGATGTCGTCGCCGATGATCTGCGGGCCGCCGATGTGGCGCTTGGCGAGCACGTCCTGCTTCCAGATCGATGCGCCGTTGCTGCGGTCGAGCGCCTGGACGTTGCCGTTGTCGTCGACGACGTAGAGGCGCTTGGCATCGCCGGTGATGCCGGCGAGGCTCGAGATGTCGCGTGTCCACAGCAGCGTTCCCCGCACGACGTCGAAGCAGGCAACGCGCCCCTGGAAGGCCGCGGCGCAGGCCTCGTTTTCGTCGACGAACGGGAGGCTCGTCACGTCGGCAATGCGCTCGAGTTCGGTCGATCCCTTGGGCACCGCGACGGTCGCGTCCCATCCGAGCGCGCCGGTCTGCGCGGCGATCGCCAGCAGCTGGCCGCCCGCCGTTCCGACGAAGACCCCGCCGCGCGACACGACGCCCCCCGCCGCGTTGCGCACCGTCAGCGACGGAAGCGTACGCGGATCGACCCAGAGCGTCTTGCCGTCCGCGGCCGCGAGGCCGTAGATGCGGCCGTCGCCCGAGAACACGATCACGACCTTGTCCGAGACGAGCGGCGGTGCGGTCACCATGCTCGATACCTGCGCGGTCCACAGGGCCTTGCCCTGCGCATCGAAAGCCAGCACCAGGCCCTGGTCCGTGCCGACGACAACGATCTGCGTGTCGGCGCCGGGACCGGCCGAGAGCGGGTGCCCTGCGTTGACGCGCCACACGACGTGGCCCGACGCGGGGTCGATTCGCGTCAGCGAGCCGTCGCTGGCCGCGGCGTAGACGGCGTCAGTGGTGATCGCCGGTGCGATTCCCGAACCCGCCTTTCCTACGTTCGCCTGCCAGACGATCGAGGCCGCGGCGCCGCCCTTGGGGACCGGGAGCGGTCCCGGCTTGTTCGGCCCGCCGGTGAGCCAGTCGAAGGACGGCGGGGGTATCGACGGCAAGCTGAGCGACGACGGCGACAGGTTCGCACAGCCCGACAGGGCGGCGGACGCGATCAGGGCGCAGGCGAGAATGCGATACGAGCTGGTCATGGCTTGGCGGGGCCGCCCTGGGGCGCGGATGGCGCATCGCCGGAGGCTGCCCCAGCCCCGGTCGCGGGCGATGGACCTGACGCGGCCGCCGCGATGGCCTGCGCATCCGCAGCGGCCTTCGCCGCCGATTTAGCCATGGCTTCGGCCGCGCCGGGCAGCGATTCGAGCTTGACCTGGATGTAGCCCCGATACTGGGACTTGGGGTCGATCTTGGAGAGTGCCGTTTCGTAGGCGCTGCGTGCGTCGGCCGTGCGACCCAGCGCCGCGAGCGCGTCGCCTCGCAGGTCGGCATACATGCCGTCGAAAGCCGGCGGGTGCTTCGCGTCGAGAGTCGCCAGCGCCGGCTCGTACTGCTTGTCGTCGATCTGGATCTCGGCGAGGCGGTAGCGCGCGATGGCCTTGAGCGCGTCCTCGCTCGAGTGGTCGACGACCCAGGAGAGCTGCGCGCTCGCGCCCTTGCGGTCGCCGGCGTCGTAGAGCATCTTGGCGTAGAGCAGCGCCGCACGCGGCGCGTAACCGGTTCCGGCGTAGCGGTCGACGAGGTCCTTCATTGCGTCCTTCGCCTTGGCGCTGTCCTTGGTGGTCACCGCCTGGCTCACGGCCGAGTAGAGAACCGAAGCATCCTCGGCCCGCTTGTCGGTCCACCAGCGCCAGCCCTGGATGCCGATGAGGACGACCGCCCCAATCAGCAGCGCCGTGGCGATCGCCCCGCCATAGCGTGCCCACCACGCCTTCAGCTCTTCGATCTGGTCCTGTTCCTCAAGGTCATACGAGGCCATCTTCATCCTTCGTCGTTGTCAGTAGCTCCAGCACGCGCGCGGCGACGCGCTCGGTCGGGACTTCGGTCTGCTCTCCGCCCCCGCGCAGCGGCTTCACCGCGACCGTGCCCGAGGCCGCTTCGTCGTCGCCGATGATCAGTGCGTAGCGCGCGCCGCTGGCATCGGCCCGTTTCATCTGCGACTTGAAACTGCCGCCACCCGCGTGCATCACCACCGCCGCGCCTGCGTCGCGCAGGGACTCGGCGACCCTGCGCGCCAGCGGCGCCGCGCGCTCGCCGGCATGCACGACATACGCGATCGGCCGGGCCGCCGGCTGCGTGCCCGCCGCCTGCAGCAGCAGGACCATCCGCTCGACTCCGATCGCGAAACCGCAGGCCGGGGTCGGATGGCCGCCGAGCTGCGAGAACAGCCCGTCGTAGCGCCCACCGCCGGCTACCGTTCCCTGCGCGCCCAGCGCATCGGTGATCCATTCGAACACCGTGCGGTTGTAGTAGTCGAGGCCGCGCACCAGCCGGGGATTCACCGTGTAGTCGATTCCCGCATCGGCCAGGATCGCCTGCAGGCCGTCGAAATGCCCGCGCGATGCCGGCCCCAGCCGGTCGATCAGCTTCGGCGCGTCGTGGATCAGGTCCTGCAGCTCCGGGTTCTTGCTGTCGAGGATGCGCAGCGGATTCACGTGCAGCCGGCGCTTCGAGTCCTCGTCGAGGCGCCCGTGGTGGCGCTCGAAATGCTCGATCAGCGCGGCGCGGTGCGCGCGGCGTTCGTCCGGGTCCCCGATCGAATTGAGGGACAGGCGGACGCCGTCGATGCCGAGCTC
>DATGDG010000346.1:0-2934 GCA_035311025.1 Casimicrobiaceae bacterium | reverse complement strand
GTTCGAGATCGCGATCATGGGGATTGGCGCCGTCGGCTTCCTGACCCCGAGCATCGCGCTGCTGTTCCTGGCCCTCGCCCTGCTGGGCGTCCATTCGACTCTGTTCGGCCCGGTCAAGTACGCGATCCTGCCGCAGCACCTGCGGATGGAGGAGCTCACCGGCGGCAACGGCATGGTCGAGATGGGAACCTTCGTCGCGATCCTGCTCGGCACGATCGCCGGGGGGCTGGTCGTCGCGATCAAGCCGGCCGGCACCGCCTGGGCGGCGGGATTGACGATCGCGATCGCGATCTTCGGCTGGCTCGCGAGCCGGAGGATTCCCCACACCCCTGCGGTCGCACCCGACCTCCGGATCAACTGGAACCTGTTCACGGAAACCTGGGCGAACCTGAAGGTCGCGCAAGGCAGTCCGGTCGTGTGGCGCTCGATGCTCGGCATCTCGTGGTTCTGGTTCTACGGGGCGATCTACCTCGCCCAGCTTCCGGAGTTCACGCGCGGCGTCCTCGGCGGCGACGAGCACGTGTTCACGCTGCTGCTGGCGCTCTTCTCGATCGGCATCGGCGCGGGCTCGCTGATGTGCGAGCGGATGTCGGGCCGCAAGGTCGAGATCGGACTCGTGCCTTTCGGCTCGATCGGCCTCACGCTGTTCGCGATCGACCTGTGGCTCGCCACCCGCCACATGGTCCCCGCGGCGGACGGCACGGTGTCGGCGTTCATCACCGCGGGCGCGAACTGGCGGATCGTCGTCGACATCGTGCTCCTGGGAATCTTCGGCGGCTTCTACACGGTGCCGCTCTACGCGCTGATCCAGTCGCGCTCGGCGGTTTCGCACCGGTCGCGGATCATCGCCGCCAACAACATCCTGAACGCGCTGTTCATCATCGTTTCGGCGCTGGTCGCGATTGGCCTCCTCAAGGCGGGCATGACGATCCCCCAGCTGTTCCTCGTCGTCGGCATCCTGAACGGCATCGTCGCGGTCTACATCTACGCGCTGGTCCCCGAGTTCCTGATGCGCTTCCTCGCGTGGCTCTTGATCCACAGCGTCTACCGCGTGCGCCAGGAAGGTCTCGACAACATCCCGGAAGAGGGACCCTGCGTGCTGGTCTGCAACCACGTCAGCTACGTCGACGCGGTGGTGATCGCCGCCTGCGTGCGGCGCCCCGTGCGTTTCGTCATGGATCACCAGATCTTCCGCATGCCGCTGCTGTCGTTCATCTTCCGCGCGATGCACGCGATCCCGATCGCGCCCGCGCGGGTGGACGCGACGCTCAAGGAGCGCGCGATCGGCGAGGCGCAGGCCGCGCTCGCCGCCGGCGAGGTCGTCGGCATCTTTCCGGAGGGCCGGTTGACCGACGACGGCGAGCTGGGGCCGTTCCGCCCGGGGGTGCAGCAGATCGTCGCCGCGGTGCCGGCGCCGGTGGTGCCGATGGCGCTCTCGGGCCTGTGGGGAAGCTTCTTCTCGCGTGCGTACCGGGGCAAGGCCATGCGCCGGCTGCGCGGCATGTTCTCGCGCATCGCTTTGGTTGTCGCGCCGCCGATCGCGCCCGCGGCGGCCACCCCCGAAGCGCTGCAGGCGATCGTGGGCAGGCTGCGCGGCGACCGGCGCTAGGGCCACGCCGCCCACACGAGCGCCGGCAGCACATCGCCGGCGCGGCATCCTCGGCTGCGGCGAGGGCATCCCACGGCGGTCGGGTGCCTGACTTCCCTCACCCATTGTGCGCTTGCCGCACCCGAATCGCTCGGGGCCCGTCAGAGCCTGCGTGCTATATTCGATTCGGATCTTCCCGTCGCAGCACTCCCCATGTCAGGCAACACCTTCGGCAGGCTCTACTGCGTCACGTCGTTCGGCGAATCGCACGGGCCGGCCATCGGCTGCGTCGTCGACGGCTGTCCACCGGGGCTCGCGCTGACAGAGGCCGAGATCCAGCACGACCTCGACCGCCGCAAGCCCGGCACGTCGCGTCACGTGACACAGCGCCGCGAGTCGGACACCGTCGAGATCCTGTCCGGCGTGTTCGAGGGGAAGACGACCGGCACGCCGATCGCGCTGCTGATCCGCAACGAGGACCCGCGCAGCAAGGATTACGCGAACATCGCCGACACGTTCCGCCCGGGACATGCGGATTACACGTACTGGCAGAAATACGGCATCCGCGATTACCGCGGAGGCGGCCGGCAGTCGGCGCGCGAGACCGCCGTGCGCGTCGCGGCAGGGGCGATCGCGCGCAAGTGGCTCGCCGAGCGCCACGGTGTGGCGATCCGCGGCCACATGACCCAGCTCGGCGAGAACCCGATTCCCTTCGAAGGCTGGGAGCACATCGACGCGAACCCGTTTTTCGTCGCCAACGCGTCCATCGTCCCCACGCTCGAGGCCTACATGGACCGCCTGCGCAAGGCCGGCGACTCCTGCGGAGCGCGCATCGAGGTCGTCGCGTCGGGTGTCCCGGTCGGCTGGGGCGAGCCCGTCTACGACAAGCTCGACGCCGACATCGCGCACGCGATGATGGGCATCAACGCGGTCAAGGGTATTGCGATCGGCGCCGGCTTCGCCGCGGTCGCGCAGCGCGGCACCGCGCATTCCGACGAGATGGCGCCCGAGGGTTTCCTCGGCAACGAGGCGGGCGGCATCCTGGGCGGCATCTCGACCGGGCAGGACGTCGTCGTGTCGATCGCCGTCAAGCCGACGTCGTCGATCCGCCTCGACCGGCATTCGATCGACAAGGCCGGCCGACCGGTGATCGTCAACACCCACGGCCGCCATGACCCCTGCGTCGGCATCCGCGCGACGCCGATCGCTGAGGCGATGCTCGCCTGCGTGCTGATGGACCACGCGCTGCGCCACCGCGCGCAGAACGCCGACGTCGCCGTGACCACGCCGCGGATCGCCGCGCGTGCACCTGCCGACGTCGTCGCGCGGCTGCGGCCGGGCACCCC
>DATGDG010000345.1:0-6267 GCA_035311025.1 Casimicrobiaceae bacterium | reverse complement strand
CGATGTCGCGCAGGTGGCGCAGCGTTTGCAGCAGCCGCGCGTTGTCGCGCTGGTGCAGGCCGATCGACGGCTCGTCGAGCACGTACATGACGCCGGTAAGCCCCGAGCCGATCTGCGAGGCCAGGCGAATGCGCTGCGCTTCGCCGCCCGAGAGCGTTTCCGCCGAGCGGTCGAGCGACAGGTAGTCGAGGCCGACGTTGTTCAGGAAGTTGAGCCGCGACACGATCTCCTTGACGATCTTGTCGGCGATCGCGGCCTTGTGCCCGGCAAGCGAGAGCCGGCCGAAGTAGCGCATCGACTCCTTGAGCGGCCACGCCGAGATCTCGAAGATCGCGCGCGCATCGTCGCCTTCCCCGACCTTGACGTTGCGTGCCTCGCGCTTGAGGCGCGTTCCTTCGCATTCGGGACAGGGCTTGTTGTTCAGGTATTTCGCCAGCTCCTCGCGCACCATGACGCTGTCGGTCTCGCGATAGCGGCGCTCGAGATTGGGGACGATGCCCTCGAACACGTGCTCGCGGGTGGTCGGCTTGCCGCGGTCGGACAGGTAGGTGAACGGGATCTTCTCGTCGCCCGACCCGTAGAGCACGATGTTCTGCACGCGCTCGGGCAGCTTCGCGAACGGCCGGTCGACGTCGAAGCCCACGTGCTTCGCGAGCCCCTGCAGCATCTGGAAATAGAACTGGTTGCGCCGGTCCCAGCCGCGGATCGCGCCGGAGGCGAGCGACAGCTGCGGAAACGCGACGACGCGCTTGGGATCGAAGAAGTTGATCGAGCCCAGTCCGTCGCAGCGCGGGCAGGCGCCGACCGGGTTGTTGAACGAAAAGAGGCGCGGCTCGAGCTCGGACAGCGAATAGTTGCAGGTCGGGCAGGCGAACTTCGCCGAGTAGAGGTGCTCGGCTCCCGTGTCCATCTCGACGGCGATCGCGCGCCCGTCGCCGTGGCGCAGCGCCGTCTCGTACGATTCGGCGAGCCGCTGCTTGAATTCGGCGCGGACCTTGAGCCGGTCGACGACGACCTCGACCGTGTGCTTGGAGTTCTTCGCGAGCTTCGGCACCGCGTCGATCTCGTGGACCTTGCCGTCGACGCGGACGCGCACGAAACCCTTGGCACGCAACTCGGCGAACAGATCGAGTTGCTCGCCCTTGCGGTTCACCACCGCAGGCGACAGGATCATCAGTCTCGTGTCCTCGGGCATCGCAAGCGTCGCGTCGACCATCTGCGAGATCGTCATCGACGCGAGCCTCTGCTCGGGATGGTTGACGCAATAGGGATCGCCAACGCGTGCGTAGAGCAGCCGCAGGTAGTCGTGGATCTCGGTGACCGTGCCGACCGTGGAGCGCGGATTGTGGGAAGTCGCCTTCTGCTCGATCGAGATCGCCGGGGACAGCCCTTCGATCAGATCGACGTCGGGCTTTTCCATCAGCTGCAGGAACTGGCGGGCGTAGGCGGACAGCGACTCGACGTAGCGGCGCTGCCCTTCGGCATAGAGCGTGTCGAAGGCGAGCGAGCTCTTGCCCGATCCCGACAGTCCGGTGACGACGATCAGCCGGTGCCGCGGGAGGTCGAGGTTGAGGTTCTTGAGATTGTGGGTACGCGCGCCGCGGATGCGGATCTGTTCCATGCGAGCTTTGTCCAATTCGCGGTCGGTTCGAGCGGGACGAAGGGCCGCCCGCCTGTTGACGTCGAGCCTCGTCCGAAGGGCCTAGGGTGACGAAGGCAACCTGCTAGTATATTGCGTTTCACGAGTGCGCTTCCCGCGGCCGTACCGGACGAAAAGCCGCGCCGCCGGGAAGCCGTGCGAACCCGGAACCGCGTGCCGCGCCGGCATTGGGTGACCCCCGATCGCCGGCCGCGTCCGGCGTAGATGGGGGCGCCTGCTCGCACGATCAATCCGCACGATCAATCACCCCCTTCGTTCAAGGAAAAAGGCAATGGCCTCGGTCAACAAAGTGATTCTCCTGGGCAATCTCGGCCGCGATCCCGAGACGCGCTACACGACGGACGGCGGAGCCGTCACCACCCTGAACATCGCGACGTCCGAGCAGTGGAAGGACAAGAGCGGCGAGAAGCAGGAGCGCACCGAGTGGCACCGCGTCGTGCTGTTCGGGCGCACGGCCGAGGTCGCCGGCGAATACCTGAAGAAAGGCCGCTCGGTCTACGTCGAGGGCCGGCTGCAGACGCGCAAGTACACCGACAAGGACGGCGTCGAGAAATACTCGACCGAGATCGTCGGCGACCGCATGCAGCTGATCGGTGGCGCCCGCGAAGGTGGCGGCGGCGATGTCGAGTTCAGTTCCGGTGGAGGTTCCGGGGGAGCTTCGGCCGGCGGCAGCCGACGCGGGTCGCCGGGCGGAGGCTCTGGCGGGGGCTCGGGTGGCGCCGCGGGCAAGGGCGGCGGGTCGAAGTCCGACGACTTCGACGACGACATTCCGTTCTGAAGCAAGGCGGCTGTGCCCGGGCGAGCCCAGGTCCCGGGTTCCGGCCAACCTGGCCTGCGCTCACCTCGCCAGCGGCGCGGCGACGGCGACCGATGCCGCGGCCGGCACTCCGGCGCCTGCCGCCTCGGTCTTGGCCATCTCCATGCCTGCGCCCGGTGCCTCGATGACGCCCCCGCCCAGGCACACGTCCCCGTCGTAGAGCACCAGGTACTGCCCGGGCGTCGGCGCCCACTGCGGCGCGTCGAAGCTCGCCCGCAGGCGCGCAGCATCGGCAGGTTCCGCCGCGTCGATCGCACGCAGGCTGCAGTTCGCGTCCGGCATCCGGTAGCGCGTCTTCGCCGCATACCGCCCCGGCAGCGCCGGTGCCTCCCCGGAAATCCAGTGCACGTCCGACGCATCGACGTCGCGCCGATAGAGCAGCGGATGGTCATGTCCCTGGACTGCGACCAGCGCGTTGCGCGACGCGTCCTTGCCGGCGACGAACCAGGGCTGGCGTGCGCCGTCACGCAGGCCGCCGATGCCCAGTCCCTGGCGCTGGCCCAGCGTGTAATACGCAAGTCCGTCGTGGCGGCCGATCTCCCTGCCCTCGGGCGTGACGATCGGTCCGGGGGTGCGCGGCAGGTAGCGCGCCAGGAAATCGCGGAACGGCCGCTCGCCGATGAAACAGATGCCGGTCGAGTCGCGCTTGGCCCACGTCGGGATCCCCTCGCGCTTCGCGATTTCGCGCACCTCGCGCTTGATGATCTCGCCCAGCGGAAACAGTGCGGGCCTCAGCTGCGCCTGCGTCAGCCGATGCAGGAAATACGTCTGGTCCTTCGACGCATCGACGGCCTTGAGAAGCTCGGTCGCGCCCGATGCATCGCGCCGCACCCTTGCGTAATGGCCGGTCGCGATCCAGTCGGCCTGAAGCGCGAGCGCATGATCGAGGAAGGCGCGGAACTTGATCTCGCTGTTGCACAGGACGTCGGGGTTGGGCGTGCGGCCCGCCGCGTAATCGCGCAGGAAGAGCGCGAACACGCGCTCGCGGTACTCGGCGGCGAAGTTCACCGCCTCGAGTTCGATGCCGAGGACGTCGGCCACCGCGGCCGCATCGACGAGATCCTCGCGCGACGTGCAGTACTCGTCGGTGTCGTCGTCTTCCCAGTTCTTCATGAACACGCCGACGACCTCGTAGCCCTGGCGCTTCAGCAGCCACGCCGCGACCGAGGAGTCCACGCCCCCCGACATGCCGATGACCACGCGCTCGCGCCGCGGCATCAAAGGCCCGCGATCAGGTAACGCCCATCGCGCTCGACGACAGCGGCGACGGTGACGGCGGGTCGGACGGAAGTTCGGCTCATGGCGTGCGCGGGCGGCGAAGACGCAATGATAAGGGACCGCGATGCAGGGTCCCGGCGGTCGCCCGCACGACGCAGGTGAAATCCGCTGCCGGTACCATGCCCCGGCAGCGGGAGGGACTGCGGAAACCTACTTGGCCGGCGCTTCGGCGGGCTTCTCGGCGGGTGCGGTCTTCGCCGGTTCCTTCTTGGTTGTCTTGTGCGTCGTGGTCTTCTTCTTTTCGTGCTGGGTGGTTTTCTTCTTTTCGTGCTTGGTGGTCTTCTTCTGCTCGTGCTTGGTGGTCTTCTCGGCCTTCTCCTGGGGCTCGACCTTCATCGGCTCGGCAGGCTTCGCCGGGGCCATGGCGGGCGCAGGGGCCGGAGTGGCCGCAGGCGCGGGTGCCGCGCCCTGGGCCCACGCGGTGGCGGCAAAGGTGCCGGCAACCAGGGCGATCAGCAGTCTGTTCATGTACACGGTCCTTTTCGACATTGGAAAGTTTGGAAATGACGCGGTATCGATGCGTCACGGCCAATAACGCGGAGAAAGGCAGCCAGGTTGACACGCTCACACGGCGCCGGCGCAACCGGATCGCGGAAAAACCAAGCGACAATCAGGTGATTGGACGATCGACTGACGTCGCTGCGCGACGACAGGACTGCCGCATTTTCGACAGATTGCCGCAGCGCAAACGAAGGTGGGCCTGCTCCCGTTCCCGTGATGATTCAACGCGTGTAGGACAGGAAGCCGCGAATGGCGCCGATATTTCCCGACAAACGAACGAAGGTCGCGGGTATTTCCCCGCAAACGTCCGTCGGCCCTGAGTGAAATCGTCGCGCCCCATGGGGGCCGCCGGGGATTGGGAGGTCGTCAGGCCTGCAACAGGCGGGCGGAATCAGAGCCGCAGGTCGCGCTGCAGCCACTCGCGCAGCAGCGCGACCGTCACGACGCGCCGGGTCGCCAGCGAATGGCGGTCCAGCGCGGCGAGGGTCGCAACCAGCGAGCGCATGTCGCGCCGCCCGTGCGCGAGCAGGTAGCCGATGACGTCGTCGCCGAGCCGGAACCCCCGCTCCCGGGCGTAGGCGGCGAGCGCCCGTGGCTTCTCGTCGTCGGACAGCGGCACGACCTCGAACACCAGTCCCAGCGCGAGCCGGGTGCGGAGGTCGTCGCGCAAGGTCATGCGGGCTGGCGGCGCGTGCGCGGCAACCACCCATTGACCCCCATGGACGGCGAGCGCGTTGCAGAGCGTGAACATGCGCGCCTGCTCCTCGGGGTTCGCGCGGTCGACCCCGTCGATCACGACCAGCGACGCCGCAGGCAGGCGGTCGGGTTCCGGTGGCACGTCTTCCGGACGCGCACAGACGAACGCAGGACGCAGAGTCGCGGCGGCCGCGACGACACCGTGCAGCAGGTGCGTCTTGCCGGCGCCTTCGGCGCCCCACAGCACGATGCCGGTCTCCGGCAGCGCCCCCTCGGCGAGCCGGCGCAGTGCCGCGATCGCCTCGAGATTGGCTCCCGGGACGAAGTTGCGAAACGTCGGGGGCTCGCCTCGCGCGAGATCCAGAACCAGCTGTTCGGCCATCCTTCGCTGCGGGAAATCAGTCGTCGCGGTAGACCGGCGATGCCGCGTAGGCGGTGCGCAGGTGCCGCAGGCCCACCAGCAACATCGCCGACACCGGGAGCGCCATCAATACGCCGACGAATCCGAACAGCTGGCCGAAGGCAAGCAAGGCGAAGATGACCGCGAGCGGATGCAGGCCGATGCGGTCGCCGACCAGGAACGGGACGAGCACGTAGGCCTCGAGCAGCTGGCCGATGCCGTAGACGACCAGCACCGCGACGAAACCCGGCCAACCGTGCCATTCCAGCAGCGCCGCGATCAGGCCCAGCAGGAAACCGAGACCGAACCCGACATAGGGGATGAACACCAGGAGTCCGGTGAGGATACCGATCGCGAGCCCGCGCTCGAGACCGGCGATCGACAGTCCGATCGAGTAGTACACGGCAAGGCCGAGCATCACCAGCAGCTGGCCGTGCAGGAACTCGGCCAGCACGCCATCGACCTGCTGCGTGATCGTGCGCACCTTCGCCTGCCAGCGCCGGGGGAGCAGGTCGTCGATGCGGGCGATGATCATGTTCCAGTCGCGCAGCAGGTAGAACATCACGACCGGGATCAGCGCGAGGTTGACCAGCACCGAGACGACGATCAGCCCCCCGGTCTTGACGCCCGAAAGGAGGGTCATCGACAGGTTCTTGGCTTCCTGCGCATTTTCCGAGATGAACGCGCGCAGCGAGTCGAAGTCGAGCGACAGGGTGATGCCGAAGCGCTGCGACAGCCACGGCGCGACGTGGTCGGTGAACTGCGAGAAGAGCTCCGGCAGACGCGCCATCGCGGTGGCGACCTCGGACTGGACCAGGGGCACGAGCACCAGGAACAGGGCCGCGAGCAGCACGCCGATGAAGAGGATCACGACCAGCGTCGCCACCGATCGCGGTACGCCGCGCGCCTGCGCGC
>DATGDG010000344.1:0-2196 GCA_035311025.1 Casimicrobiaceae bacterium | reverse complement strand
CCCGACGAGGCGCGATCCGAAATCGAGACGAGACCGATCAGCAGCGAGTCTTCCTTCATGGGTGTGGACCTTCAATCCTGTGCGGTGTCGACGATGCGCTTGATCTCGCGGAAAAGCGCGCGGAACTTTCGTGGCGGCGCGCCGCGCGCGCGCTCGGCACGCACGTCTGCGATCAGTCCGGCGAGGACGTCGCGCGCCGCGCCTGCGTGGGTTGCGACGAATGCGTCGAGGCCCTCCGGATCGTCGAGCAGGCGATTGCGCCAACCCTCGACGGCTGCGAAGCGCACCCGCTCGCGATCGCCGCCCTGTTCCCACACGGCCATGGCCTCGCGCAGCGGGGCGGGGTCGATGTCGCGCATCAGGCGGCCGATGTACTGGACCTGCCTCCGCCTCGCCTCGTGCTTGGTGATCTTGCGCAGCAGCGCAATCGCATCGACCAGGCGCTCGGGGAGTTCGAGCGTCGCGAGCCGCCCGGGATCGAGTTCGGCGAGGGCGAGCCCCAGGTCCTGCAACGCGTGCATGTCGTGCTTGCGCCGCGTCTTGGACGGCGCTTCGGGCGAGTCGCCGGCGAGAACAGGGCTGTCCGGGGAAGGGGGGCTCGGCGGGTTGCGGGCCACGTGGTCGGTCTCGGGTGGGCGGTCTTGCCGGCGGTCTTGGGGGTTGGCTTGGGCAGGATGGCGCAAGAACGAGGTCGGCCCCGATAGTTCGCGGCAGCCGGGAGGCCTTTGCTATGATAGCCGACGCTCATATCGCACGCGGTCGCGCCCAAAGCGAATTGCCGGCGCGCGTTCGCCGCATGCCCCTCTCCGAATTCGTGATGACCGCATCGATGCCCGCAGTCGACTCCAGCGTGGTGGCGCCTCGCGCCGCGCAGCACGGACATGGTTCGCACTTCCCGGTGTCGACTGCGACCCTCGAGCGGATCGCGCGGACCGTGCTGGCCGCCGCGCGCAAGGGCGGCGCGACGGCGGCGGAGACCGAGGTGTCGCAGGCGGTGGGGCAGAGCGTCACGGTCCGCAAGGGGACGGTCGAGACGATCGCCTATCACCGCGACAAGGGCGTCGGGGTGACGGTCTACGTCGGGACGCGGCGGGGCCACGCGAGCACGGCCGACTTCGCCGACGACGCGCTGCACGCCGCGGTGGGGAAGGCGCTGGCGATCGCGCGCTACACGGCCGAGGATCCGGCCGCGGGTTTGGCGGACCCCGGCCGCCTCGCGCGCGCGTGGCCGGACCTCGACCTCTATCACCCCTGGGACCTGGACGTCGACGCAGCCATCGATCTCGGCCGCGCGACCGAGGCGGCGGCGCTCGCCGTTGACAGGCGCATCACCAATACCGACGGGGCGACGGTGTCCCGGGGAGAGTCCGAGTTCGTCTACGCGAACACGCTGGATTTCCTCGGCGGCTACAAGAGCTCGCGGCACCACGTCGACTGTTCGGTGATCGGCGAGGCGGACGGTGCGATGCAGCGCGACTACTGGTACACGGCCGCGCGCGCGCCCGAAGACCTGATGGCGGTGGTGGACGTCGGCCGCATCGCCGGCGAGCGGACCGTGCGCAGGCTCGGTGCGCGACAGCTCGGCACGGTCGAGTGCCCGGTCCTGTTCGAGGCGCCCGAGGCGGCCGATCTGCTCGGTGCCTTCGTCCACGCGGTGTCGGGCGGGAGTCTCTACCGCAAATCCTCGTTCCTGCTCGATTCCATCGGAACGCAGGTGTTCGCGCCGCTGGTGAACATCCGCGAGGAGCCGCACCTGCCCCGCGCGCGGGGGAGTGCGCCTTTCGACAACGAGGGCGTGGCGACCGCGCCGCGCCAGGTGGTTGCCGACGGCGTGCTGCAGGGCTATTTTCTCGGCAGCTATTCGGCGCGCAAGCTCGGGCTCGAGTCGACCGGCAACGCGGGTGGCGCCCACAACCTCGTGGTTCCCGGCAGCGAGGACCTGGCGGCGCTGCTGCGCCGCATGGGGCGCGGGCTGTTCGTCACCGAGCAACTCGGACAGGGCATCAACCCGGTCACCGGCGACTATTCACGCGGGGCTGCGGGATTCTGGGTGGAGAATGGCGAGATCGCGTTTCCGGTGGAGGAAATCACGATCGCAGGCAACCTGAAGGAAATGCTCCGCGACATCGTCGCGCTGGGCAGCGATGTCGACACGCGCGGGTCGCGGCACATGGGCTCGATGCTGGTGGGACACAT
>DATGDG010000343.1:0-11302 GCA_035311025.1 Casimicrobiaceae bacterium | reverse complement strand
GTTCCCCAGGGATCGATCAGCATCGAATGGCCCCAGGTCCTGCGGCCGCCCGGATGCGTGCCTGTCTGCGCCGACGCGAGCACGTAGCACTGGTTCTCGATCGCCCGTGCGCGAAGCAGCGTCTCCCAGTGCGCCTCGCCGGTCGTCGCGGTGAACGCCGCGGGCACGACGATCAGCGCCAGATCGCCCATGCGCCGGTAGAGCTCGGGGAACCTGAGGTCGTAGCAGATCGACAGCCCGACGCGCCCGCAAGGCGCCGCGAAGCTCGCCGGCGCCGAGCCCGCCTCGATCGTCCGCGCTTCGTCGTAATCCTCGTCGCCCTGGGTGAAGCGGAACAGGTGGATCTTGTCGTAACGGGCAACGCGGGTGCCGTCGGGACCGTAGGCGAGCAGTGCCTGTCGTACGCGCCCCGGATCCCCGCTCGCGAGCGGCACGCTGCCGCCGATCACGAACTGACGGTGACGCGTCGCCATCCGCGCGAGCAACGACTGCTGGGGGCCATCGCCATCCTGTTCCCGCACATCGAGCTTGTCCCGCGCGCGCATGCCCATCAACCCGAAGTTCTCGGGCAACACCACGAGCTCGGCGCGCTCCCGGGCCGCGGCTTCGAGCAGGGCCTCGGCCTCGCGCAGGTTCTCGGCCAGGTCGGCGCCCGACGACATCTGGATCGCCGCCACCCGCATCTTCGACGCTCCTCCCGCGCTCACGTTCAGCGTCCCGGCACCGGCGGTGTCGCCGCGCTCGCACCCACGCGCACGACGACCGGATCGTCCCAGGCGCCCGACACCTGGTATTCGTAGCTGAACAGCTGATCGAACGGATTGTTCAGCATCTTCTGGGCGAGCAGGGTTCCTGCGCCGACGGCGGCACCGACCAGCGGATTGGCGAGGAACAGCGCTGCCGCGCCCGCGGACAGGCCGCTCGACAGCGATGGCTGCACCCTGACCTTCAGCTGCTGGGTCTCGTGCGCAAGGTCCGCATCGCCGGCGATGTCGACGATCGCGGACGGCCCGGTGAGCTTGAGGTCGTCGGTGTGCATGATGCCGTTCTGCATGTGTACGTCCCCGATCACGCTGTCGAACGCGAAACCCTCGCTGAACACGTCGCGGAAATCGAGGGTGATGCGACGCGGCAGCGCCTGCAGCGACAGCACGCCGAGCAGCCGGCCCACGCCGGGTTCGATCTTGGTGAACTGGCCCCGCTCCGACTTGAGCTTGAAGGCCCCCGACAACGTAGGATAGTCGAATGCGCTGGGCGCGCCATCCCAGGCGACCTCGCCGTCGATGCGCGTCGCCGCGCCCTTGACCACGCTGGGCCAGCCGAAGTGCGCGAGGAATGCGCCCGCCTCCTTGACGTCGACCGCCACGTTGACGTGCGTCTGCGAGCGGCCGGCCGCATTGCGCCACCAGCCGTGGGCGTCGATGCGCCCCGATTCGTTGGCAAGCGAGAGCTTGCGTATCCGCCAGTCGGGACCGGTCGGATCGGCGACCAGCTCGAGCGCGCCCAATGCGTGTCCCTTGGACGAGAACGCGTCCGCGACCAGATCGACTTCGGGCCAGCGATTCGCGGACTCGGCAGCCTGCACCGGCGCATCCGATGCCGCGCCGGCCGCGGCCGAACCTTTCCCGCGACCCTCTGGCATTTGAGGTGGCAACGACAGGCGCGCAAGCCGCGCGACCAGCCGCCCGTTCGGCTGATCGGAGGTTGCGCCATGCCAGACCGCGGTGCCGGCGAGTCCCTCGCCGTCCAGCTTCAGCCGCCAATCCGCGCCCTCCCTGCGCGCCATGGCGTCGACTTGGGTGAACTTGCGACCGAACACCGAGAGCTTGCCGGCATCGAGGTCAACGCCCTGCAGCGCAAGCGCATCGCCACCGGGTCCGGCGGCGCCGACTGTGCCGAGATCCAGCCAGTCGTCGACATCGACCGAGGCGACGTCGCCGCGAACCCAGAGTCCCGGACGCTCGGGCGTTGCGGGCTCGGTCGCCGCCTTGCCGAGCAGGATCAGTGCGCGATCCGCGATCACCCCCTGTGCGGTTTCGCGGCGATGAACGAGCAGCCGGAGCGAATGCGCGTAGTCGACGGTGATGCGATCGGTGGTGGCATCGAGCGCGCGCCGATCGATGTGCAGGGCCGCGGTGGCGTCGGCCGCCTTGCGCAGCGGCGCCGGAAGGTCAATTGCGGCACCCTGGAGCGTCGAGTCGATGCTCCATGCGGGTACGCCGTCCCGCGCGCTCAGCGCGAGTTGCCAGTCGGTGCTGCCGTGGACACGATCGAGCAGCGGCGATGTGAACTGCGCGCGCAAGTCCCGCAGTTGTGCCGTCCCCGTGGCGCTGACCCGCACGACGCTGCCTGCGCCGCTGTCGATCTGCAGTTTCGCGGGACCGCCGACGACCTGCGCGACGAGGTCGCGTGAATGCACGCCGTCCTGGGTGAAAGCGAGGGTGCCGTTGACCGCCGCGAGCAGCGGGACGCCCGTGAAACGAATCGTGTTGCCGGTCAACTGGTAGCTGCCGGCCAGTTTGGTCCCGGTGGGATCACCGAGCGGCAAGTCGAGCTTGAGCGCGAGACGCCCGTCGCCGGTCGCAGCAGCCTCGTCGGTCGCATGGCTGATCCAGCCCGCGACGGGACTGTGCGCGATGAAATCGAGGAAGGCGCTGGTGGGGCCTCCGACCTCACCGTCGATCGACAGTACCGGCTGCGCGCTCCACACATCGGCGATCTCGGCACGGGTCGCGCCGATTCGGGCATTCGACACGCTGCCGCGCGAGACTGCAACCGACAGCCGTCCGGCCTCGTAGCGGAGGTCGGCGTCGAGGCCGGTGATCGCCGGCCAGCCGTCGGTGTAGTCGAGGGTGACAGCCTGCGCCTTCGCGGCCACGACGAGCTGCCCCCCCTTGCCCCCAATGAAGGGAAACTGGGCGAGATCGCCGACGAGCGTGAGCTTCGCGTCGCTGCATGCGCCCTTGGTGATCGCGCGCTGCGCCCAGTCGCGCAGCGACGCATCTGCGCCGAGCGGAACATAGCGCCAGGTGTCGGCGAGATTCAAGCGCGTCAGTTGGGCCGTGACGGCGACCTCCCCGGGTCCGCCTTCCTTCGCGCGCCAGGTCCCCGCCGCGGTGCCCGCCACGCGCGCATTTGCGAACGCCAGGTCCTTGACTGCGACGCGCAGCGAGCCGGCGCTTCGATCCCAGCCGACGTCGCCTTGCAGGCTGTCGAACGCCAGGGGCTCGGCGAGTACGCGCGGAAGCGCGATCGTCAGTCCGCGGCTCGCGAGCTTCACGTCTCCGCGCTGCTGGTCGAAGTCGACGCTGCCGCTGGCGCCGGACGCGCCCGGCAACGCGTCCTGCGCTGCGAAGCCGACGCCGTCGAAGCGCCCGCTGCCCCTGTACGTCGATGGGGCGTCGATCGGACCGGTCCACGCGATCGTCGCGGCGGAAAGCGTTCCGCGAGGGTCGAAACGCGCGAGGTCCCGACGCAACGCGGCGGGAAGGGGTACCTGCCCGGCGATCGCGACGAACGGTGCGAGGTCGAGTCGATCCAGCTGAACGCGTCCCCGGGGACCACCCCGCGCCTGCGGCGAATCCAGGGTCAGCGTGAAATTCGCCGGCGCCACCGCGCTCCCGTCGGGCAGCACAAACGACAATCCTTGCGCGCTCACGACCGTGCGTGTTCCCGAAAGCTTCCAGCGCGCACGGCCGGCGAGGTGCGAGAGCGCCAGGGGCGGAAGACCTTTTTCCAGGGTCGTCTGCACATCGGTCAGCTCGAGATCGGCGACGACGCCCGCAGGCTGCGAGTCCTTGACGTCGACCCACATCCGCAGCGCGCCCTTGCCGCGCTCGACAGGGACCGGCAACGGCAGCCAGTTGCCCCATGCCGCGACGTCGGCGTAGTCGAGGCGCAGGTAGACGCGGCCATCGAGGCTCTTCCAGTCCTTGAGCGAGCCGCCGGTGATGTCGGCGCGCAGGTCGATCGGCGCAGCGAGCTCCGCCGGAGGCACGCCGGTGAGGCCGATGCGCCGGTGTCCGAATCGCCGCTCGAGACGGAATTGCACGTGGTCGAGGATCAGTTGCGGCGCGTTGCGATAGTCGTCGTTCCACACCAGCAGCGCATCGCGCACGACGACCCGCGGCTGCGCCAGCAGCCACTCGGCGAAGGCCGAATCGTTCGCTGGCGAATCGGTGTCGACCTCGACGCCCGCGACGTGGATGCGTCCCTGCAGATCGCGCCGCACCCACAGCCGCGGCGAATCGATCAGCAATTCCTTGAGGTGCAGGCTCAGGAAAGGCAACGACGTCCACGCGATCACCAGATCGACGCGCGGAAGATCGAGCAGCGGCGGCGCCGCCTCATTGCGGTCCCGTACCCGGAACCCGCGTATCGAGAGCTTGGGGTTCCAGCCGTCCCACCCGGTCCGGACGGCGTCGATCTCGACCGGTTGCCCGATCCTCGCACTCAGCCAGTTGGCGATGTCGGTCCGATGCGCCTCGACTTGCGGAAACACGACGAACCGGATCGACAGCAGCAGGACGCAGAACGCGCCGAGTGCCACGAGCGTCACCGTCTCGGCGATCCGCAGCACGCGGTCGATCCGGCGCGGCGGTGACTCGGTCGAAGGCATAATGAATGAAAAACCGTCTTGGCAACGATTGTAACGGAAGCCCCCGACACCCCGGCCCTGCGGCCGGCCGCCGATGCTCCCCTGGCCGATGACCACGCCCACGATGGACCTGCAGCGCGCGCTGGCGTTCAGCGCCTACCCCGACCGCGCTTTCACCGCGGACGCCGAACTGCGCGACGAGCTCGCTGCGTCGTTCGCGGACCCGTTCGAATGGTCGGGGGCCGGGAGGGCCGTCGCCGCAATCTCCGCCGGTGGCGATGCACCGGCGCTCGCCCGCGCGCTGCGCCGATTGCGAACGCGCGTGTTCCTGCACACGCTGGCCCGCGACCTGGCCGGGCGCGCCCCGTTCGGGGAAGTGGTCGCAGCGATGAGCACCCTGGCCGAGGTCGCACTGCGCGCCGCAGTCGACCTTCACACGCGATTGCTCGCCGCCGTGCACGGCACCCCGACCGGCGCCGAAGGCGGCACGCCTCAGTCGCTGATCGTCATCGGCATGGGCAAGCTGGGCGGCGGGGAGCTCAACGTCTCGTCGGACGTCGACCTGGTGTTCGCCTATCCCGAGGAAGGCGAGACCGACGGAGCGAGACCTGTCTCGAATCGCGAATTCTTCGACCGCCTGGGCAGGCGCGTGATCTCCGCGATCGCGGACGTCGACGGCGATGGCTACGTGTTCCGCGTCGACATGCGCCTGCGCCCCTATGGCGACAGCGGACCGCTCACCGTTTCCTTCGCGGCGCTGGAGCAGTATCTGGTGACCCAGGGCCGGGCCTGGGAACGCTATGCCTGGCTCAAGGCGCGGCCGCTGACCGGCGATCGGCACGGCGAGCTCGCGGCGCTGGTGACGCCCTTCGTCTACCGCAAATACCTGGATTACGACGCTTACGAGGGGCTGCGCGGCATCCATCGCCAGATCCGCGAGCAAGAGCGGCGCCGCGACTATGCCGACGACATCAAGCTCGGCCCTGGCGGCATCCGCGAAATCGAGTTCATCGTCCAGGCGCTGCAGATCGTTCGCGGCGGCCGCGAGCCCGCGCTGCGCCTGCGCGGCACCCTGCCGGCCCTTGCAGCCCTCGCCGAGCGCCAGCTCCTCGCTCCGCACGCGATCACGGTACTCGAGCAGGGCTACCTGTTCTTGCGCAAGCTCGAGCACCGGCTGCAATACCGCGACGATCGCCAGACCCAGCACCTTCCGGTCGATGCCGCCGAGCGCGAGCGGCTCGCGGCCGCGATGGGTTTCGACGATGCGCAGTCGTTCGACGCCGCGCTTGCCCGGCATCGCCACGACCTCGAGCGCCAGTTCGCCGCGGTCTTCGACACGCCCGGTGAAACCGCGCAGGCACCGCGCGACGCCTACGCCACGCTGTGGGACGATCCCCAGGCATCCGACGAGGTCCTGGCCTGGCTCGCCGATGCCGGCTTCGACGACCCGGCGACGCTGGTCACGACGCTGAAGCGCATCCGCGAAGGGCGGCGCTACCTGCAATTGCCCGCGCTGTCGCGCGAGCGCGTCGACCGCCTCGTTCCGATGCTCCTGGCCGTCGCCGCGGCGCAGCACGCCCCGGGCACGCCCCCCTCCGCCGTCGTCGCACGACTGCTGGCGCTGCTCGAAGCGGTCAGCGGGCGCAGCGCCTATCTCGCGCTGCTCGTCGAGCACCCTCCGCTGCTGCCGAGGCTCGCGCAGCTGATGGGCGCATCGGCCTGGGCGGCCGATTACCTGACGCGCCATCCCCTGCTGCTCGACGAGCTGCTCGACGCCCGGGTGCTGCTCGCCCCGCCCGACTGGAGCGCCTGGCGCGACGAGCTGTCGCGCCTTCTGGTTCAAGGCGCCGGCGACGCCGAGGCGTCGATGGACGCGCTGCGCCACTTCCAGCACGCGCAGACGTTCCGCCTGCTCGCCCAGGACCTGTCGGGGCAGATGAGCGTCGAGCGCCTCGCCGACCATCTGTCGGCGCTCGCCGACACGATCCTCGAGGCGACGATCAAGGGCTGCTGGAGGCTGCTGCAGGGGCCCGGTGCACCGCCGCCGCGCTTCGCGATCGTCGGCTACGGCAAGCTGGGCGGCAAGGAGCTGGGCTACGCGTCGGACCTCGACCTGGTCTTCCTCTACGAAGCCGATCCGGACAATCCCGCCGACGAAGGCGCGCAGGAGCGCTACGCGCGCCTCGGCCAGCGCATCAACACCTGGCTCACCAGCGCGACCGCCGCGGGCCGGCTCTACGAGACCGATCTGCGCCTTCGCCCCGACGGCGCTGCCGGGCTCATGGTGTCGAGCCTCGCCGCGTTCGAGCGCTACCAGCGCGAGCAGGCGTGGACCTGGGAACACCAGGCGCTGACCCGTGCCCGCTTCGTCGCAGGAGACGCTGCGATCGGCACGGCTTTCGAGTCGATCCGCGACGACGTGCTGCGGCATCCGCGCGACACGGCAAAGCTCGCCGCCGATGTCATCGACATGCGCGCCAGGATGGCCACCGCGCACGCGAACCCGAGCCCGGAATTCGACCTGAAGCACGACCGTGGCGGCATGGTCGACATCGAGTTCGTCGTCCAGTACCTGGTGCTCGCGCACGCGCATCGCCATCGCGAGCTGACGCGAAACGCCGGCAACATCGCGCTGCTTTCGATTGCCGCGCAGGCCGGACTGCTGCCTGCCGATGTCGCGCAGGCCGCAGCCGACGCCTACCGCGAGTACCGGCGCCTGCAGCACCAGATCCGGCTGACCGGCGCTCCCCACGCGCGTGTCGACCCGGGGCCGCAATCCGCGCACCGCGCTGCCGTCGACGCGCTGTGGGAGCACGCGCTGGGGCCACGGCCGGATCGGCTAGAATTCGCGCTTCGGAAACGAGGAGATGCCCGCCATGTCGATGGCTGATCGCGACGGATGGATCTGGTACGACGGCAAGATGGTGCCGTGGCGCGATGCGACCACGCACGTGCTCACCCACACGCTGCACTACGGGATGGGGGTCTTCGAAGGCGTGCGCTGCTACAAGACCGACCGCGGGCCGGCGATCTTCCGCCTGAAGGACCACACCGATCGCCTGTTCCGCTCGGCGCGCATCTTCGGCATGAAGATCCCGTTCACTGCCGACGAGCTCAACGACGCGCAGCGCGCCTGCGTGCGCGACAACAGGCTCGAGTCCTGCTACATCCGCCCGATCGCGTTCTACGGGTCGAATGCGATGGGCGTTGCCGCCCGGTCCAACCCCGTGCTGGTCGCGATCGCCGCGTGGCCCTGGGGCGCCTACCTCGGGACCGAGGGGATCGAGAAAGGCATCCGCGTCCGGACCTCGTCCTACACCCATCACCACCCGAACATCACGATGTGCGGCGCCAAGGCGGTGTCGAACTATTCGGTGTCGATCCTCGCCAACCAGGAGGCGACGCACGACGGCTACGAGGAAGCGATGCTGCTCGACCCTCAGGGCTACGTCTGCCAGGGCTCGGGCGAGAACGTCTTCATCGTCCGCGACGGCAAGCTGCACACGCCCGACCTCGCCGGTGGCGCGCTGGCCGGAATCACGCGCGCGACGATCATGGAGTTCGCGGCCGAGCTGGGCATCGCGGTGCTCGAACGGCGCATCACACGCGACGAGGTCTACGTCGCCGACGAGGCGTTCTTCACGGGCACCGCCGCCGAGGTGACCCCGATCCGCGAGTTCGACCATCGCCCGGTCGGCGAGGGCCGCCGCGGACCGCTCACCGAACGCCTGCAGCGGATGTTCTTCGACACGGTCAACGGGCGCAATCCGGCGCACGAGGACTGGCTGACGCCGGTGTCATGATGGCCGAGGCACGCGAAATGCCGCTGGTCGTCGTCCAGGCGAAGGATCTCCCGGTGTACTGCCCGAATCCGGCGATGCCCCTGTGGAGCTCGCATCCGCGCGTCTACCTCGACGTCGTCGATGAAGGCGAGGTGGCGTGTCCCTACTGCGGGACCCGCTACCGCCTCGAGGGCGGCGCCGCGAGCGGCCACCGCTGAAACCGAACGCGCAGCGCGAGGCGCATGCGCCCGGATCGCCGGGTGCGCACACCGCCGGCGACCGCGCGCTGGTCATCGCCCCCTCGTGGGTCGGCGATGCGATCCTGTCGGAACCGCTGATCGCGCAGTTGCGCAGGTCGGGCATGACCGCGCCGGTCGACGTCGTCGCGCCGCCGTGGTGTGGCCCCGTCTATGCCCGGATGCGTGGCATCGGACGCGTCATCGACAGCCCCGCCGGACACGGCCGCTTCGCACTTGCGGCAAGGCGCCGGCTCGGCCTCGAGTTGCGCGAGGCGCGCTACACGCACGGCTACGTGCTGCCCAATACGTGGAAGTCTGCGCTGGTGCCTTTCTTCGCACGGATCCCGAACCGGATCGGCTTCGTCGGCGAGGCCCGCTACGGGCTGCTGACCGACGCGCGCAGCCTCGACGTCCGCGCGATGCCGCAACTCGTGATCCGCTATGCATCGCTGGCGGCGCCCCGTGGCGCGCCGCCACCCGCAGCGATGCCGCCGGTGCTGGTTCCCGACACGGCCAATCTTGCAGCAGCCCTGGAGGCGCTGGGCGTCACGCGACGCTCCCGCATCGCGATCCTCTGCCCCGGCGCGGAATTCGGTCCGGCCAAGCGCTGGCCGGTCGAACACTTCGCGGCGCTGGCGAAATTGCTCGCCGGCGACGGCTATGCGCTGTGGATTGTGGGCTCGCCCAACGACAGGCCGGTCGCATCGGCGTTGCTGGCGGCGCTCGGATCGGACAATCCGGGCGTCGCCGACCTCACGGGGCGCACCGATCTGGGCACCGCGATCGACCTGATGGCGGCCGCATCGCTGGTCGTGAGCAACGATTCGGGACTGATGCACGCCGCGGCAGCGGTCGGCGCGCGACTGGTCGCGTTGTTCGGATCGTCGTCGCCCGAGTACACGCCGCCCCTGTCACCGACCGCGAAGATCGCGAGGATCGAGATCGAATGCAGCCCCTGCTTCAAGCGCGAGTGCCCGCTCGGGCACTTCAGGTGCATGCGGGAACTGACGCCGCAATTGGTCTACAATCTGGCGCGCAGCGACGATGCCGCAGAATCCGCGGCCGCCCGCTGATCCCCACGACGCCGACGCTCATGCCCACGGCCCGCACGCCGCCGATCTTCACCTCGCCGCACGACGCCGCCCAGGCGTTCTACCAGGCCTTCGAGGCCCGCGACATCGACGCGATGATGGCCACCTGGGCCGAGGACGAGGACATCGTCTGCATCCACCCCGGCGGCGTCCGTCACGTCGGGTACGAAGCGGTTCGCGGCGCGTTCGAGCACCTGTTCTCGGGCGGCTCGAGGCTCAGGTTCCGCCTCGAGCAGGTGGTCGTCCTCGAGACGGTCGGTCTTGCGATGCAAAGCGCGATCGAGCAGGTGCAGGCCGGCGAGGACGGCGCGAGCGGCTCGGCAATCGCCACCAACGTCCTGATGCGCACGCCCTCGGGCTGGCGCATCGTCTGCCATCACGCATCGCCGGCGCCCGCGGTCGCCGAGGCGCCCCAGGCCGGTCCGCTGCACTGACGGTCCGCTGTGCGCGTCGGCGTCAGGCGGTGCCGCCGACCGTGAGGCCGTCGATCCGCAGTGTCGGCTGGCCGACGCCGACCGGAACGCTCTGTCCGTCCTTGCCGCAGGTCCCGACGCCGAGATCGAGCGCCAGGTCGTTGCCGACCATGGACACCCGTGTCAGCGCATCCGGGCCATTGCCGATCAGCGTGGCGCCCTTCACCGGAAAGGTGAGCTTGCCGTTCTCGATGATCCACGCTTCCGCGGTGGAGAAGACGAACTTGCCGCTGGTGATGTCGACCTGGCCCCCGCCGAAATTGGCCGCGTACAGACCGCGATCGACCGATGCGATGATTTCCGCGGGATCGCGCTCTCCGGGAAGCATGAGCGTGTTGGTCATCCGCGGCATCGGCAGGTGTGCGAACGATTCGCGGCGTCCGTTGCCGGTGACGCCGACGCCCATCAGTCCGGCGTTCAGGCGATCCTGCATGTAACCGCGCAGATAGCCGTCCTCGATCAGCACGGTGCGCTGCGTCGGATTGCCTTCGTCGTCGAGATTCAGCGATCCGCGCCGCTCCGCGAGCGTCCCGTCGTCGACGACGGTCACCCCGGGTGCCGCGACACGCTCCCCGATCCGTCCGGCGAACGCGCTCGTCCCCTTGCGGTTGAAGTCGCCTTCGAGGCCGTGCCCGATCGCTTCGTGCAGCAGGATGCCGGGCCAGCCGTTGCCGAGGACGACCGTCATGTTCCCGGCCGGCGCTTCGCGCGCCGACAGGTTGAGCAGCGCCTGGTCGACCGCACACTTGGCGTAATCGTCGAGACGCGCATCGTCGAAATGGGCGTAATCGAAACGCCCGCCTCCGCCGGAGTGGCCCTGTTCGCGGCGCCCTCCTTCCTCGACGATCACCGTCAGCGACACGCGCACCAGCGGCCGCACGTCGGCGGCGACGAGTCCGTCGCTGCGGGCGATCAGGATCGTTTCGTGCTCGCCGGCGAGCGAAGCCATCACCTGCACGACGCGCGCGTCGCGTGCACGGGCCTTGCGTTCGAGACGCGTCAGCAGTGCAACCTTGTCCCCGTCCTGCAGGCTCATCACCGGGTCGGCGCCGCCGTAAAGTCGCCGGGATTGGCCGCGGCGCCCGAGCGGCGCCGATGCCGACTGCCCCTGCCGCCCGAT
>DATGDG010000342.1:0-1823 GCA_035311025.1 Casimicrobiaceae bacterium | reverse complement strand
CCAAGGACACCCACGGCACCGTCGTCCGCATCGCGCCTCCGCTCAACATCCCGCGGGAGGATCTCGCCTGGGCGATCGCGCAGATCCATGCGACGTTCCGCGAGCTCGAGCGCGACCTGAAGCGCGCGGCGTAGCCATCCTCTTCACGCGCCTCGCTCTCGCTCGGCCCCCTCTCCCGCAAGCGGGAGAGGGCGGGGGTGAGAGCGGCGGCAGGGGTGAAGGAGGCGCGAACGCGGATCGCGCGCGGGCGGTAGTATTCGCGTCATGGCCGCACCCACGCTCGAAGGCAAGCTCGTCGTCGCGATCAGCTCGCGGGCGCTGTTCGATCTCACGGAGAGCCACCGCGTCTACACCGAGCAGGGCGTGGAGACCTATCATCAGTACCAGATCGAGCACGAGGACGAGATCCTCGCCCCCGGCCCGGCGTTCGCGCTGGCGACCAAGCTCCTGCGCCTGAACCGGCTGCCCAAGCAGTATGTCGAGGTGATCCTGCTGTCGCGCAACAGCGCCGACACCGGCTTGCGCGTGTTCAACTCGATCAAGCACTACGGTCTCGACATCACGCGGGCCGCGTTCACCAAGGGGGAGTCGACCTCGCGCTATGTCCCGGCCTTCGGCGCGCACCTGTTCCTGTCGGCCGACACCGGGGACGTGCGGCGGGCGCTCGAGGACGGCTATGCGGCGGCGACGATCTTTCCCAGCGTCTTCCGCAACGAGACCGACGAGCTGCGCATCGCCTTCGACGGCGATGCCGTGCTGTTTTCCGACGAGGCCGAGCGCGTGTTCCAGGCCGGGGGTCTCGAAGCGTTCACACAGAGCGAGCGCGAGGCGGCGACCACCCCGCTGTCGGGCGGCCCGTTCAAGGAATTTCTCGCCGCACTGCACCGGATCCAGGCGGATTTCCCGGAGGATCGCAGTCCGATCCGCACGGCGCTGGTCACGGCGCGCAGCGCCCCTGCGCACGAGCGGGTGATCCGGACGCTGCGCGCGTGGAACATCCGCATCGACGAGGCGCTGTTCCTGGGCGGTCTCGACAAGGGCGAGTTCCTGCGGGCTTTCGGCGCCGACATATTCTTCGACGACCAGGCGCGGCACGTCGCGTCGGCCGCGATGCACGTGTCTGCCGGCCACGTCCCGCACGGCGTGGCGAACCAATGATCCCCGGCTGTACTCGAAGCGCGATGCGAAAGCGATCGAATCCCTGGCGTGCATGTCTTGCGCGGGCGGCGCTCGCCCTCGCGACGATGCTGGCGGCAGCCGCGCCCGTCTTTGCCGAGGGTTACAAGATCGGGGTCCTGCACGTCGAGCGCATCCTGCAGCAGTCGGATGCGGCCAAGGCGGCGCACGACCGCATCGAGCGCGAGTTCAAGCCCCGCGACGACGACATCACGCGGAAGGAAGAGGCGCTGAAGGCTGCGCAGGTGGAGTACGAGAAGCAGCGCGCGGGGCTCTCCCAGGACGAGCGCGCGTCCCGCGAGCGCCGCCTCGACCTCCAGGCCCGGGACATCGAGCGCCTGCGCCAGCAGTTCAACGAGGACCTGCGCGCTCGGCAGTTCGAGGAACTCGACAAGCTCAAGGGCGAGCTCGACCAGGTGCTCACGAGCTACGCCAAGGCCAACGACTACGACCTGATCCTCCAGGACGCGCTGTGGGTGGGCAAGTCGGTCGACATCACCGACGAGGTCATCAAGGCCCTCGACGCGAGCATGCCGGAGACGGGCTCAGCGGCGGCGACGCCACCGGGCGCCAACGGTCGGGGCGTCGTCAACCCGGACACGACCAACCCCGGCATGACCCCGCCGGGCCCCGCGCGATAGGCGATC
>DATGDG010000341.1:0-3121 GCA_035311025.1 Casimicrobiaceae bacterium | reverse complement strand
CAGAACCCGCACGTGAAGCGCGCGCGCAGGGCGCTGGACGAGGGGGGAGTTGCCCACCGGTACCTGGAATACGGCAGCTACTTCGGCCAATGGCGGCGGCGCAACGCGCTGAAGATGTGGACCGGCTGGCCGACGTTCCCGATGGTGTTCGTCAAGGGGACGCTGATCGGGGGGGCGAGCGATCTCGAGCGGCTGATCGCCGATGGCGAATTGAAGCGGATGCTGGCGGCAGCGGCCTGAGCCCGTCGCCCGGCCGGTTACACTGGGCGCTACGTTCAACGCACGACGAGGTGGATGGTGGAGAAGCGAACGCTGGGGCAGGGACTCGAAGTGTCGGCGATGGGGCTGGGCTGCATGGGCATGTCGGACTTCTACGGCGGTCGCGACGACGCCGAGGCGACCGCCACGATCCGGCGCGCGCTCGACCTCGGCATCACGTTCTTCGACACCGCCGACATGTACGGTGCAGGCCGCAACGAGGAGCTCCTCGGACAGGCGATCCGCGGACAGCGCGAGCAGGTGATCATCGCGACCAAGTTCGGCAACGTGCGCAACCCCGACGGGACGTTCAAGGGCGTCAACGGCAAGCCCGAGTACGTGCGCCAGTGCTGCGAGGCGAGCCTCGTGCGGCTGGGAGTGGACACGATCGACCTCTATTACCAGCACCGCGTCGACCCCGAGACGCCGATCGAGGACACCGTCGGCGCGATGTCCTCATTGGTGAAGGAAGGCAAGGTGCGCTGGCTAGGCCTGTCCGAGGCCGCCGCCAAGACGATCCGGCGTGCGCAGGCCGTGCACCCGATTGCCGCGCTGCAGACCGAATACTCGCTGTGGAGCCGCGATGTCGAGGACGAGATCCTGCCGACGCTGCGCGAACTCGGCATCGGCCTCGTGCCCTACAGCCCCCTGGGCCGGGGTTTCCTGACCGGGCAGATCAGGCGCGTCGAGGACTTCGAGCCCGGCGACTATCGCCTGCACTCGCCGCGATTCCAGGGCGAGAACTTCCAGAAGAACCTGCAGCTGGTCGAAGAGATCAAGCTACTGGCATCGGAGCGGGGCTGCACGCCGGCGCAACTGGCACTGGCCTGGGTGCTGGCGCAGGGAAAGGACATCGTCCCGATCCCCGGCACCAAGAAGCGGAGGTACCTCGAGGAGAACGTGGGCGCGCTGGAGGTCGCGCTCACGGCAGACGACCTCGCGCGGATCGACCGCGTGATCCCGCGGGGTGCGGCGTCGGGCGAGCGCTACGCACCAAATGCGCTGCGCGCGGTCAATCGCTGACCGGGTGCGAGCGGGTCGACACTCCCGCTGACTGCCTGCCAACCTGCAATCCCGAAGCCATCGGAGACTCACCCATGACGTTCCGTTCCAGCACCTTGAGATCGGCGGTTGCCGGGGCGCTCGCCCTCGGCCTGTCCGGACCCGGCGCGTTCGCCGCCTGCGCGCCCTGTGCGCCGAGGAAAAGCACGACCGAGAAAGCGCAGAATCCCGGTGCTGCCAAGGCCAATCCCTGCGCAGCCGGGAAAGCGAGCCCCTGCGCGGCGAAGAAAGCCAATCCGCACGCGGCGAAGAAACCCGATGCTGCAATGTCGAACAAGGCCAAACCCTGCGCCGCGGGCAATCCTTCCGCGATGAAGAAGGTCGACGCGCCGGTGGCGATGAACCCGTGCGCGGCCAAGGCGAATCCCTGCGGCGCGAAGCGTCCTTGCGCCCCGAAGAAGTAGGGTCTTCGTCCAGGGACCCGTCGGTCGGACGCCGGTCCCGGGCCGCTCGAACGGGACCCTCGTCCCGGCGTCGGGTCCTCGCGGCGGGCAGCCCGACGCCCGATCCGTTGCGGCTGTCCAGAGCCGCGCTCGAGGACATCGAAGCGGCCGGTGCGGAGATCGTCGAGTGCATGCGCGCACTCGATCGCGGCGGGATCGACCTGGTGAGCGAGGTCCTGCGCGGCCACGGGACCTTCTACGAGCTCGACCACTACCCGCCGGACGACGTGTTCGACAGCGCCCGGCATTCGCAGTACTACTACCATGCGCATCGCCCAGGCGAGCACGGTCACTTCCACACCTTCGTGCGCGGCCCCGGCATGCCGCCCGGTGCCACACCGGTTCCTCGCGCGGGGGACGAGCCGTGGCCCGCCGGCGACGACGCGATTGCGCACCTGGTCGCGATCTCGATGGACGCCCACGGGCGGCCGCTCGCGCTGTTCACGGTGAACCGCTGGGTGACCGGCGAGGCGTGGTATCCGGCTACGAGCGTCGTCCGGATGCTCGACGCGTTTCGCATCGATCACGCCAGCCCGTCCTGGCCGCTCAATCGCTGGCTGACGGCGATGCTCCGCTTCTACCGGCCCGAGATCGCGTGGCTGCTGCACCGGCGCGATGAGGCCGTCGCCGACCGGGCCCGGCATCATCCGGGGGTCGATGTCCTCGAGGACCGGGGCCTCGAGGTGACGAGTGAACTCCCGATCGACATCGCAAGGCATCTGACGGACATCCGCCGGGCGCTCCGGCAGTCGAATCCGTAACGGGCGCTCGGACGTCTGTCGCAGGGGGATGGGAATGCGTCCGGTACCACCGCCTGGCGCCGCCGGTTTGACGCAGCACGAAGCCCGCGCGCGCCTCGCGGCGGACGGGCCGAACGAACTGCCTTCGTCGAAGCCGCGTGGCATCGGTGGCATCGCGCTGGAAGTCGTGCGCGAGCCGATGTTCGTGCTGCTCATCGCGTGTGGCACGCTGTACCTCCTGATGGGCAACGCGCGGGACGCGTCGTTGCTGCTGGGCTTCGTTGTCGTGGTGATGGCGATCACCTTCCTGCAGCAACATCGCACGGAACGCGCCCTCGACGCGCTGCGCGACCTGTCCAGTCCACGGGCGCTGGTATCGCGCGACGGCACACCGATGCGCATACCCGGGCGCGAGGTCGTCCACGGCGACCTTCTCATCATCACCGAGGGTGACCGCATCGCGGCCGACGCGATCCTGCTTTCGGGCTCCAGCGTATCGGTCGAGGAATCGCTGCTGACCGGCGAATCCGTTCCGGTCCGCAAGGCGCCGAGCGCCACGGCGCCAGCCGTGATGGGCAAGCCGGGTGGCGACGATACCCCCTACCTCTTCTCTGGGAC
>DATGDG010000340.1:0-3873 GCA_035311025.1 Casimicrobiaceae bacterium | reverse complement strand
GTGCTCGCCTTCGGCAACCAGCTCGCCAACGGGCTGCTGCAGGTCCCGCGCAGGGTGGATCTCTTCTATTTCGACGTGACGATGGCGAACCGCCTCGTCACCTACCTGCTGATCGTGTTCCTGCTCGCGCAACTGCGCCAGCTCTACGACCGCGAGCGCAGCAGTGCCCGCCTCGACGAGCTCACCGGCGTGACCAACCGTCGGGGCTTCTACGAGATCCTCGAGCACGAGATTGCCCGCCACGAGCGCAGCGGGCGCGCCTTCTGCGTCGCCTATCTCGATTGCGATCGCTTCAAGGCGGTGAACGACAGCCTCGGTCACGCCGCCGGCGACCGCCTCCTGCGCGCGACTGCCCGGACGCTCGCGCAGGCGCTACGCCGCAGCGACAGCCTCGCGCGACTCGGTGGCGACGAGTTTGCGATCCTGCTGCCCGAGACCGACGCGCAGCAGGCCGGCGAGGTCGTGCGCAAGCTCCGTTCCGCGTTGTCCGCGATGACGGTGCGCGAAGGTTTCGACGTGACCTTCAGCATTGGCGTCAGCACGTTCCTGTCGGTGCCGCCGTCGGTGGACCGGGCGATCGACCATGCCGACAGGAGGATGTACGAGGCGAAAGCGGCGGGGCGCGACACCACGGTCTGGGCGACGTGGGCCGAAGGTGCCGGGGATCCCGACGGCTCGCGCGGGGTCCCAGACCCCCGACAGCACCTGCACACCGGTTGACGCAACGCCGCCGCAGGGCCGGACGGGTGTCGCCGGCCGCTGGCGACCCTGCGCGTCAGGCCGCGCCGCCGGCGTCCTGGAGCTCGGCCGCGTGCAGCGTGTTGGCGAGCAGCATCGCGATGGTCATCGGGCCGACGCCTCCCGGTACCGGGGTGATCCAGCCTGCGCGCTCGCGCGCCGCCGCGAAGTCGACGTCGCCGACCAGCTTGCCGTCGGCGTCGCGATTGATGCCGACGTCGACGACGATTGCACCTTCCCGGATCCAGTCGCCCGGAACGAAATTCGCCTTGCCGATCGCGGCGACGACGATGTCGGCCCGGCGCACCAGGCCGGGCAGGTCGCGCGTCGCCGAGTGGCAGATCGTCACCGTGCAGCGCGCCATCAGGAGCTCGAGCGCCATTGGCCGGCCGACGATGTTGGACTGGCCGATGACGACCGCGTGCTTGCCGACGAGGTCTTCGCGGGTCTCGGCGAGCAGGCGCATGCAGCCATAGGGGGTGCAGGGACGAAGCGTCGGCATCCTGAGCACCAGCCTCCCGACGTTGTACGGATGGAAGCCGTCGACGTCCTTCTTCGGATCGATCGCCTCGATCACCCGCTCGGCCGAGACCTGCGGCGGCAGCGGCAGCTGGACGAGGATGCCGTTGACCGATGGATCGCCGTTCAGGCGCGCGATCAGCGCCAGCAGCTCCGCTTCCGTCGCGCTCGCCGGAAGGTCGAACGCCAGCGATCGCATGCCGACGCCGTCGGTCGTCCTGCGCTTGTTGCGCACGTAGACCTGCGAGGCCGCGTTCTCCCCGACCAGCACGACGGCGAGTCCGGGGGCCTTCCGACCGGCGGCGACGCGCGCGGCGACCGCGTCGCGCAGGCCATCGGTCACGCGTGCGGCAAGCGCCTTGCCATCGAGAATTTGCGCGGGCATGCTCGTTCCTTCGAATGGACGCCGAGATTCTAACCGCCATCGACATCCGGCTCAGCGCGGCGCTTGCGTCCGCGCCGCTCACCGGTCACGTGCTGCGGGTCGACGGCGTGCCGGTGGGTATCGTCGACGCCACGCGTGCTCGGCGTCTTGCCGGTTTTCCCGAGGTCTTCGTGGTCGGCGATGACTGGGTCGAATTCACGCCGCGTGTAAACGACCCTCGCTCGCGCAGCGCCGCGATCGCCGACGTCGCACGCGAGCTCGCGCGCGAAGGCCGCCTCTCGGCATGGCGCGACGAGCTCTTCGCGGTGTCGGAAGGCTTCGGCACGCCGCCCGCGTTCGTGATCGAGCGTGCGGCTGCGCGCTACTTCGGCATCCGGACCTGGGCCGCACACGTCAATGCCGTCGTGCGGGAGCCACGCGCCGCGTCGATGTGGTTCGCCCGCCGGAGCGAGCACAAGGCGATCGACCCGGGCATGCTCGACAATCTCGTCGGCGGTGGCATCGCCGCGGGCCAGGGGGTCCGGGAGACGATGGCGAAGGAAGCCTGGGAAGAGGCGGGAATTCCGGCGGCACTGTCGTCGCGGGCGAGCGTCGTCGGGTCGCTCGACGTATGCCGGGTGAACGCCGACGGAATCCAGCGCGAAACGATCTTCGTCCACGACCTGTGGCTGCCGGCCGATTTCGCTCCGGTGAACCAGGATGGGGAGGCGGTCGAGCACCGGCGCGTGACCTGGCCCGAGGCTGCGCACCTGATCTCGATCGCATCCGGGCCCGACCAGGTCACCGTCGACGCAAGCCTGGTGGTGGTGGATTTCCTGCTGCGCCACCAGGCGCTGCCCGGCAATCCGGCGCAGCTCTCGACCCTGCGGGCGCTGGCGCGACCGGTGCGATCGCCCCTCGCCCTGCCCTCTCCCGGCGCGCGGTGAGACGGTGCTCCGTGCAGGTCGCGTTGCGGAGTCCCGGCTCTCAGGCGGGGCCGGCGTGCCGGATTCCCATCTCGACCAGGGTGTCGCGCACGGCGTTCACCGCATGGCGCATCTCGTCCGGTCCGATCGCGCCGATGCATCCGACGCGAAACGTCTCGACCTCGGTGAGCTTGCCTGGGTAGAGGACGAATCCCTTGTCCCGCACGCGATCGTAGAACTCGCGAAAACCGTAGCGCGGATCGGCGGGCGCGTGGAACGTGACGATGATCGGGGCCTGCACGCCGGGATCGAGGAAAGGCCGGAACCCGAGCTCGGCCATGCCGCGGACGAGGACCTCGCAGTTGCGGGTGTAGCGCGCGAGGCGCGCCGCCTGCCCGCCTTCCGCCTCGAAAGCCTCGAGCGCCGCCGACAATGCCACGACCACGTGCGTGGGCGGCGTGAAGCGCCACTGGGTGGTCCGCTCCATGTACTGCCACTGGTCGTGCAGGTCGAGCGACAGCGACGTGGAATTGTCCGCGCAGCGCTCGAGCACCGCCTTGCGCGCGAGGACGAATCCCACTCCCGGCGGCCCCTCGATGCACTTGCCCGATGCGGCGACCAGCGCATCGAAGGGCACGCTCCGCGCATCGATGGGCAGCGCGCAGAACGAGCTCATCGCATCGACGATGAGGCGCCTGCCGCGGCGCGCGACGGCAGCGGCAACCTCGGCGAGCGGATTGAGGATGCCGGTCGAGGTCTCGCAGTGGACGAGGCCCACATGCGTGACCGAGGCGTCGCTTCCGAGCCGCCGGTCGACGTCGCCCGGGCTCGCCGGAACGTCCTCGGCCGTCTCCAGGACGCTGACCCGCCGCCCCATCGTCTGCGCGAGTTTCGCGAGGCGCCTTCCGTAGGCACCGTTGATCAGCACCAGCAGATGGCCGTCGCGCGGCACCAGCGTGTTGACGGCAGCCTCGACCGCGAAGGTTCCGCTGCCCTGCATCGGCACGCAAACGTGCGAACCGGCCGCCTGCGCGACCGCCAGCAGCCGCTCGCGGACGACGCCGGTCACGGCATTGAAACGGGAATCCCACGAGCCCCAGTCGCGCAGCATCGCGGTCCGGGTGGCGAGCGCGGTGGTGAGCGGTCCCGGCGTCAGCAGGATCGGATCGCGGCTGAAATTGCCCATCGAGTGGCCCCCGGCGACAAGCGGCTGGCGAGCCCGGCTGCCCGGCCGGCCGATTGCAGATTGTTGACAATCTACACCCCGGGGACTCTAATCACAACGTGCTGAAGACCGCTCCCGCCCGCGCCGCCGCCCGCCGCCTC
>DATGDG010000339.1:0-4885 GCA_035311025.1 Casimicrobiaceae bacterium | reverse complement strand
GATCGCTTCCAGGCCCTGCGCGGCGGCGGCGGCGATCACCTGCGACACGTGCGCGAGCTCGCCCCCCGGGAAGACGTACTCCTCGACGAAATCGCCGATGCCGCTGCCGAGGCTGCGGGTGCCGACCCGGTTGTGCGTGATGCCGTGGTTGAGGACCAAGCCGCCGGGCACCAGCAGGCGGGCGATCTTGCCGAAATAGCGGTCGAAATTGCGCGGGCCGACGTGCTCGAACATGCCGACGCTCGAGATCTTGTCGTAAGCCGCGACGTCCGGGAGGTCGAGATAGTCGCGCAGCTCGACGCGCACGCGACCGGCGAGGCCCTGCGCCTCGATCTCGCGCTTGACGTGATCGTGCTGGTTCTGCGACAGCGTGATGCCATGCGCCTCGACGCCGTAGTTCTTCGCCGCCCACAGGATCAGCGCACCCCAGCCGCAGCCGATGTCGAGCAGCCGGTCGCCGGCGGCGAGCCGCAGCTTGCGGCAGATGTGGTCGAGCTTCTGCGCCTGCGCGTCGTCGAGCGAATCCTCCGGCGCGCGGAAATAGGCGCAGGAGTAGACCATACGCGAGTCGAGCCACATCCGGTAGAACGCGTTCGAGACGTCGTAGTGGTGCTGGATGTTCGCCTTGTTGCCGCGCAGCCGGTGCGCAAGGCCCAGCAGGCGGGCGCGCGCGCCTTCGCCACCGTGGGCGATGTTGCCGACCATCGCTTCGGCGATGCCGAGCACCCGGCGCGCGCTGCCGGTGAAGTCGACGTCGCCGTGCACGTAGGCGCGCGCGAGCCGCCCCATCGCGGGGGTGGCGAGCGCCCGCAACCCGGCGAAGCTTTTCGCGATGATGTCGACTTCGGGCCTGGGCGACAGCGGGATCCGCGCACCGTCGGGCAGTATCACCGCAATCGGCAGTCCCCGGTCCGCATACCGGCTGGCGATCAGCTTGTTCAGGGAACCTGGCATCTGGCGCGCGATATTGGATTCCGACATGCAAGTTTAGCAAGACCGGCGGCGGGATCGGTACGGCCCCAACCGGCGGCCTGGCAGGCCGGCGCGGACTCCGGCTTTGACAGCGCCCGTCGGGACTCCTACCATCGGCGGCTCCTTCCGCTGCAGGATCCTCGAGGCCGCGGTGCCTCCGGCGCCGCGTCGAATCCCCCATGTCCAGCCACGCCCGCCACGCCGGCGACCCGGCCCCGGCGTTCGACGAGCGTCAATTCCGCGATGCGCTTGCGCAATTCGCGACCGGCGTGACCGTCGTCTGCACGCGCGCCGCCGATGGACGCTACGTCGGCTTCACGGCGAACTCGTTCGCCTCGGTGTCGCTGGCCCCGCCGCTGGTGCTGTGGAGCCTCTCGAAGCGCTCGGCGAGCCTCCCCGCGTTCGAGGCCGCGCCCCGCTATGCGATCAACGTGCTGTCGGCGCAGCAGGCCGACCTCGCGCGCCGCTTTTCGCGACCTCACGCCGACCGCTTCGCGGGAGTCTCGCACCGGCTCGGCTGGTCGAATGCCCCGCTGATCGACGGCTGCGTCGCCTGGCTCGAATGCCGGCATTACGCGCAGCATCGGGCGGGCGATCACGTCGTGTTCATCGGCGAAGTCGTGACCGTCGAGCGCTCGCATGGCCCGGGGCTGGTGTTCCATCATCACCACTTCGGGACCACGGCGCCGCTGCCGGAAGCCGGCCGCTGCCGCGGCGGCGAAGGTTAGACCGCGCGCGGCTTGCGCTCCTGGAACGCCTTCCACGTCTTCCGGAACAGCGGTCCGGGCGAACCGCCTCCGACGGACCGGCCGTCGATCCGCGTGACGGCGAGCACTTCCTTCGACGACGACGACAGCCAGACCTCGTCGGCGGCGAGCACCTCGGCGTGCGTGACCGGCCGCACGTCGACCGGGATGCCGATGTCGCGCGCGAGCTCCAGCGTCGCATCGTAGGTGATGCCCGGCAGGATCAGGTTGTCCTTGGGCGGCGCAATGAGCGCGCCGCCGTGGACGATCAGCACGTTGGACGCCGAGGCCTCGGTCAGATGCCCGTCGCGGAACAGCACGGTCTCGACGGCGCCGCGGTCGACCGCCAGCTGGCGCATCAGCACGTTGCCGAGCAGCGACGTCGTCTTGAGGTCGCAGCGCAACCAGCGGTTGTCCTGCGCGGTGATGACCTCGACGCCGTGCTCGACCTGTTCGGGCGTCGGCAGCGAGAGCGGGTTGCTCATCATGAACACCGTCGGCGCGACCCCTTTCGGAAACGCGTGGTCGCGCCTGGCCACCCCGCGCGTGACCTGCATGTAGACCGCCTGGTCGGGGAAGGACTGCCGCGAGATCAGCTCGTCGACCAGCGCCTCCCACGTGGCGACCGGGAGCGGATTGGGGAGGCGGATGCCGTCGAGGCTGTGCTGCAGGCGCGCAAGGTGCTGAGGCATCCGGAACGGCCGCCTCGCGTAGACGGGCACGACTTCGTAGACGCCATCACCGAAGATGAAGCCGCGATCGAGCACCGAGATCTTGGCGTCGGCGATCGGCATGAATTCGCCGTTGAGGTAGACGGCAGGGCTGGCGTCGGGCATTGCGCTGGGTGTCGGTTGAATTCGTCGGTTCGATGATACGCGGTGACGACCGGCGGTCGGGCGGTCAGCGGCTGGAGAACCAGAGCCTGACGGTGTCGACGGCACGACCGAACAGGCTCGCGAGCGGGACATCCTCGAGCGCGATCAGCGGGAACTGCGCAATGGGCTGGCCCTTCAGCGACACCTTGACCGTCCCCACCGGCTCGGAAGCCAGCACCGGCGCGATCAACGGCTCCCGGGACTCCATCGTCAGAGAAAGATTGGCCGCGTCCCCCTTGGGAAGCGTCACGTAGCGCGCGGCGAGAAAGCCCGCATTGACGTCCTTCTTCGCGCCTTTCCAGACGCGCAGGGTCGTCACCGGCTTGCCCGACTGGTAGAGCGCGACCGTATCGAACGACTGGAAGCCCCAGTTCAGGAGCTTCTGACTTTCGGACGCACGACCCGCATCGGTGTTCGCGCCAAGCACGACGGCGACCAGCCGCCGTTCGCCGCGCTTGGCCGATGCGACGAGGCAGTAGCCGGCGCCCTCGGTGTGCCCGGTCTTGACGCCGTCGACGGTGGGGTCCGCCCACAGCAGGCGATTGCGGTTCGATTGCGTGATGTGGTTGTAGCGGTACTCCTTGATCGCGAAGAGCGGGTAGTACTCGGGAAAATCGCGGATCAGCGCGACGGTCAGCTTCGCGATGTCGTTCGCCGTCGAGTAGTGCTGCGGGCTGGGCAGGCCGTTGACGTCGGCGTAATGGGTGCCGGTGAGGCCGAGCTTCGCCGCTTCCTTGTTCATCCGGTCGACGAACACGTCGGTGCTGCCCGCGATCAGCTCGGCGAGCGCGACCGTCGCGTCGTTGCCCGATTGCACGATGACGCCGTGGATCAGCTCGTCGACGGTGACCGGCTTGCGCGGCTCGATGAACATCCGCGACCCGCCGGTGCGCCACGCGTTTTCGGAGACCGGGACGACCTGCCCCAGGTCGATCGTCTTCGCGCGCAGCGCCTGGAACACCAGGTAGGTGGTCATCAGCTTGGTCAGCGACGCGGGCTCGCGGCGCTCGTCGGCATTCGACGAGGCGAGGATCTGCCCGGAGAGCATGTCGACGAGTTCCCAGGCGGCGGCATCCACGGTCGGCGCCGCCGGTGCGCCGGGAATCTGCGCCAGCGGTGTCAGCACCGGGGCGGCGACCGCCGCTGCGGTCGGGGCGGCCGCCGGCCCGGCTGCCGCGGCCAGGGGATTCGGCAGCGCGGACGTCGTGGTCCCGCCGGCGGGCGCAGGTGCAGCCTGCTGGGCGAGCGTCGATGGTGAAAGGGCGCAGATCGCGAACGCGAGCGCGCAGGACAGCGTGAACGGGCGCATGAACATCATCGAAAAGCGGGTCATTATACGGGTCGGCATGCCATTCCTTGGTGCTCGCGCGTTCAAGCGTTCAAGTCGTCGCTCGTCATCGCCGCGCTCGCAGCGTCGGCGAAGCGGGCTCGTCGACGGGCACGCAGGCGCAGAACAGGTGGCGGTCGCCGTAGACGTTGTCGACGCGCGAGACCGGACACCAGTACTTGCTCCCGGCGAGGCCCGCGACCGGATACGCGGCCTGCTGCCGCGTGTAGCGGTGCGGCCATGCATCGGCGGCGATCGCCACTGCGGGGTGCGGGGCGTGCTTGAGCGGATTGTCGCTTCGGTCCTGGACGCCGTCCTCGATCGCGCGGATTTCCGCGCGGATCGCGATCATCGCGTCGATGAAGCGGTCGAGTTCTTCCTTGGATTCGCTCTCGGTCGGTTCCACCATCAGGGTCCCCGGAACCGGGAAACTCATCGTCGGCGCGTGGAAACCGTAGTCGATCAGACGCTTCGCGACATCCTCGACCTCGATGCCCGACGTCGCCTTGAACGGGCGCAGGTCGAGGATGCATTCGTGGGCAACCAGCCCGCCGGGACCGCTGTAGAGCACCGGATAATGCGGCGCGAGGCGCTTCGCGATGTAGTTGGCCGCGAGGATCGCCCCTTCGGTCGCGGCACGCAGGCCCGACGCACCCATCATCGTGGCGTACATCCACGAGATCGGCAGGATCGAGGCCGAACCGTAAGGCGCTGCGCTGATGGCGAACACGGCCTTCACCTCCGGTGAGCGGGTGAAGGCGGGCAGGTACCGATGGCCCGGCAGGAACGGCGCGAGGTGTGCCCTGCACGCGACGGGGCCGACGCCGGGGCCCCCGCCGCCGTGCGGAATGCAGAACGTCTTGTGCAGGTTGAGATGCGAGACGTCGCTGCCCCACTGGCCGGGCTTGGCGACGCCGACCAGCGCGTTGAGATTCGCGCCGTCGGTGTAGACCTGCCCGCCATGC
>DATGDG010000338.1:0-4142 GCA_035311025.1 Casimicrobiaceae bacterium | reverse complement strand
CCGACGGCGATCGGCGTGACCGTGTGTTGGCGGATCAGCCGGAAGGCCTCCTGGTTCTCGGCGGGCGTGGGGTCCTCCATCCAGAACAGCCGGTAGGGCTCGAGCGATCGTCCGAGGCGCCCGGCCTCGATCGGCGTCAGCCGGTGGTGCACGTCGTGCAGCAGATGGGGCTCGAAGCCGACGCGCGCGCGGATCGCGTCGAACAGTTTCGGGACGTGGTCGAGGTAGCGGGTCGTCGACCAGGTGTTCTCGGTGGCGATTGCGGCGTCCGCGGGCTCGTAGTACATCTTGTCCTTCGCTACGCCGTAGGTCGAAGCGAGCCCCGGAATCCCGCACTGGGCGCGGATCGCCTTGTAGCCCATCTCGATGTAGTGGGCGACCTGGTCGAGCGTCTCGGCGATGTCGTTGCCGTTCGCGTGCCCGTACACCATGACGCCGTCGCGGCTCGCCCCTCCCAGCAGCTCGTAGACCGGCAGCCCGGCGACCTTGCCCTTGATGTCCCACAGCGCCGTGTCGACGGCGGCGATCGCGCTCATCGTCACTGGCCCGCGCCGCCAGTACGCGCCGCGGTAGAAGTACTGCCAGGTGTCCTCGATGCGCGCGGGATCGCGTCCGATCAGCGCCGGAACCACGTGTTCGGTCAGGTAGGCCGCAACCGCGAGTTCGCGGCCGTTCAGGGTCGCGTCGCCGATGCCGGTGATGCCTTCGTCGGTCTCGATCTTCAGCGTGACGAAATTGCGGCCTGGGCAGGTGACGATGACGCGGGCAGCGGTGATCTTCATGGCGCGTGGCTCGGCGGGGGGCAGGAACGACGGCGGCGACGGCCGTCCCCGATGTACCGTGGGGGGCGTCGAGGTCCGGTGGTCTAACCACTTGACCACAGTATAGCGGCGTCGCTATGATGCGTCCACATCGCGTCGCACCTGGGTCGCGGCTGCCGCCGTGCACAACCGGCGACCCGGTCCGCCGACCGGATTGCCTGGACCCCGAAGCCCCGCTGGAGGAACCTGCGTTGCCCCTCACGGTCGTCGAGCCGAAGCGCCTCTATCGCCAGATTGCCGATCAGCTCGCTCAACTGATCGCGAGCGGCGAATTCCCGGCGGGCTCGCGCCTGCCGGCGGAGCGCGAGCTCGCGGCCTCGCTGGGCGTGAGTCGCGCATCGGTGCGCGAGGCGATCATCTCCCTCGAGATGAGCGGACTCGTCGAGGTCCGTGTCGGGACCGGGATCTTCGTGACGCGACCGCCCGAAGGCACGACGGGCGCCGGAGGCGACGGCGGTCCGGGTCCCTTCGAGCTCCTCGACGCGCGCAGGATGATCGAGGGCGAGATCGCCGCGCGGGCGGCGAAAGCGGCGACCCCGGAGGACACCGGAGCCCTGCGCGAGAGCGTCGTGCGCATGGAGGCGATGCTCGACGATTTCCACGCGCGCGAGGCCGAGGACCGCGAATTCCACCTGCTGCTGGCGCGGGCGAGCGGGAACGGCTCGCTCGAGCTGGTCGTCGAAGGCCTGTGGAACCAGCGCGCCGACCTGTGGGGCCGCCTGCAGCAGCATTTCCACACGCGCGAACTCGCCGTGCAGACCATCCGCGACCATGCGGCGATCACCCGCGCCGTCGCCGCGCACGATCCCGAAGCGGCGCGCGCGGCGATGCACCGGCACCTGTCGCGCGTCGTTCGCGTGTTCCAGCGCGGCGTCGATGCGCAAGCGGGCCGGTCGGCCGCCGCAGCGTCGACCGCGAAGCGCGAGCGGGCTGTCCGGCAGGCGAAGGTCCGGGCATGAGTCTCGTCGTGGCCCCCGTGGGACACGTTCGTTCCTGCGATCGTCCCGGAGCACGGGGACGATCGATCGTCGACAACTGAAGGAGGACTTGCAATGAGCAACAAGAAGAATTGCCCGGGCGAACTGCGTCGCCAGACGCTGCGCCTGATGACCGGCGCGGCGATTTCGGTGCTGGCACTGGGACCGGCCGCAACGATGGCGCAGCTTCCCGCGCTGCCGAAGAGCCCGGTGACGATCAACATCGTCGATGTCGCCGGCAACCTGGCGCTGACGCAGGATGCGATCGAGGCCTACCAGAAGGCGCATCCGAACCTGGTGTCGAAGTTCAACTTCACGAAGGCTCCGGCGCCGGAACTGCCGGGCAAGCTGAAGGCGATGCAGGCCGCCGGACGCAGCGACATCGACATGGTGCTGACGGGCACCGACTTCCTCGCCGCCGGCATCGAGCAGGGCGTGCTGATGAAGATCCTCCCGGCCGACGCCTCGAAGTTCCCCAACCTGATGGCGAATTACCAGCCCGCGGCCGCGAAGATGCAGGAGCTCGCCGGCGATTACGGCATCGAGGTGACGTTCATGCCCGCGGGCCCGCTGCTCGAATACAACCCGGCCACGGTGAAGGACGTCCCGACGACCCCGCAGGAACTGCTCGCCTGGTGCAAGGCGCATCCGAACCGCCTGATCTACGCGCGGCCGGCGAACTCGGGGCCCGGCCGCACGTTCCTGATGGGCCTGCCCTACCTGCTCGGCGACAAGGACCCGAAGGACCCGGTCCACGGCTGGGACAAGACCTGGGCCTACCTGCAGGAGCTCAATTCGTGCATCGAGTACTACCCGTCGGGTACGGGTGCGGTGATGAAGGAGCTCGGCGAAGGCTCGCGCGACATGACACCGACGGTGACCGGCTGGGACTTGAATCCCCGTGCGCTGGGCATCGTGCCGAAGAGCTTCAAGGTGGTGCCTTTCAAGGGCATGACCTGGGTCAACGACGCGCACTACATGGTCATCCCCAAGGGTGTGGCGCCGGACAAGGTCGCCGTGGTCCTCGACCTGATGGCCTACTTGCTCACGCCGCATGCGCAGGCGTACACCTACGACGAGGGCTATTTCTACCCCGGCCCGGCGGTCAAGGGCGTGACGCTGGCGATGGCGCCGGCAAAGAGCCAGCAATCGATCAAGGAATACGGGCGTCCCGAGTATGAGGGCTGGCTGAAGGAGTTCCCGCACACCCAGTCGCTTCCGCCCGACGCGCAGGTCAAGGCGTTCCAGATCTGGGACCAGAAGGTCGGCGCGCAGAAGACCAAGTAGCGTCAAACCGCCACGCGCGGCCTGCACGGTGCGGGCGGCGCGTGGCACAGCGGCGCGCATCATTGTCGCGTCGGCCGCGGGGTCGGCCCGGGGCCGATGCGGTTTCCCGAATCGTACGGGCGGTGTTCGCGCAACCCCGGGCGCGCCGGCGTCGATGGTCATGGGCCGAATATGAAGCAGGATTTCTCCGAACTGCGCCTTGAGCGCGTGACGCGGCGCTTCGCCGGGGCCGGCGGGCGCGCGTTCAACGCGCTCGACGAACTGACGATCACGATCAGGCGCGGGGAGTTCATCGCGCTGCTTGGCCCGTCCGGCTGCGGAAAGTCCACCGCGCTGAATTGCATCGCCGGGCTGCTGCCGCTGTCGGGCGGCACGATCAACCTCGACGACCAGCGCATCGAAACGCTTCCCCCGGAAAGGCGCGGCTTCGGGATGGTGTTCCAGAATTACGCGCTGTTTCCGCACATGAGCGTCGAGCGCAACGTCGGTTTCGGCCTGCGGATGCGCGGGGTGCCGACGGCCGAGACCGCGACGCGCGTCGCCAATGCCCTGAAGCTCGTCCAGCTTACGGGCCAGGAGCACAAGCTGCCAGGCCAGCTGTCCGGCGGACAGCAGCAGCGGGTGGCGATCGCGCGGGCGATCGTCATCGAGCCACCGCTGGTGCTGATGGACGAGCCGCTGTCGAACCTCGACGCCAAGCTGCGCATCGAGACCCGCGCCGAGATCCGCCGCATCCACCACGAGCTCGGCCGCGCCACGATCTACGTGACCCACGACCAGGACGAGGCGCTGTCGCTTGCCGACCGGATCGTCGTGATGAAGGACGGCGTCGTCCAGCAGATCGACAGCCCGCAGCAGATCTACGCCCGGCCGGCGAACCTCCACGTCGCGCGCTTCATGGGCTATCGCAACGTCATCGAGATGGACGTCCAGGGCGCCTCCGGCGGACGGGTCGAGCTGCGCGACCGGGACATTCGCCTGACGGGCACGTCGATGCAGGCGCTGCCCGGGGCTAGGGCGATGGTGGCGGTTCGTCCCGAGGAGATCGTCGTCGGGG
>DATGDG010000337.1:0-2921 GCA_035311025.1 Casimicrobiaceae bacterium | reverse complement strand
CATCGGCAACACGGTGATGTATGGCGCGATCGAAGGCGAGGCGTATTTCCGCGGTGTCGCCGGCGAGCGCTTTTGCGTGCGCAATTCGGGCGCTTCGGCAGTCGTCGAGGGCACCGGCGACCACGGCTGCGAATACATGACTGGCGGCACCGTCGTCGTGCTCGGCCCCACCGGGCGCAATTTCGCGGCCGGCATGAGCGGCGGGGTGGCGTACGTCCACGATCCCGACGGGGCGTTCGCGTCACGCTGCAACCCGGCGATGGTGACGCTCGGACCGGTGCTCGCCGAGGCCGAGCAGCTGCGCGTCGAGCGCGAACTCGCCGCCGCAGGGAAGGGCAGGCTGCTGCACCTCGGCCAGTCCGACGAGGTGATCCTGCGCGAGCTGATCGAGCGCCACCTGCGCTTCACCGGGTCGACGCTTGCGCTGGCGCTGCTCGACGCGTGGGACGCATCGCGCGCGAAGTTCGTCAAGGTGCTGCCCAACGAGTACGTGCGCGCGCTCTCGGAGATGCACGCGAAGGCGCAGCAGGGCGCGAAGGCGGCGGGCACCGTCGCCCAGAAGCAGGCTGCTTAGGAAGCGAGGTCGCGCCGGAGCGGGGCGCGATGCCAGGCATCACGACGAGGCGGCGGCGATCGCGCAGCTTCCTGGCCGACGGCCGGAAGCCGCGCGCCGCGATCGGTGCGATGCGACAACCGAACTCATGAACTGACGACGTCGATGGGCAAGATCACCGGTTTTCTCGAATTCCAGCGTCTGGCCGAGGTCTCCGACCCGGTGATTGCGCGCGTCAAGCATTACCGCGAATTCGTGCACGCGCTCGACGAGGCGGCCGCGTCTAAGCAGGGTGCGCGCTGCATGGACTGCGGCATCCCGTTCTGCCAGAGCGGGTGCCCGATCAACAACGTCATTCCGGACTGGAACGACCTCGTCTACCGCCAGCAGTGGAAGGACGCGCTCGACGTCCTGCACTCGACGAACAACTTTCCCGAGTTCACCGGCCGCGTCTGCCCCGCGCCCTGCGAGGCGGCGTGCACGCTTAACATCAACAGCGATCCGGTCGGCATCAAGTCGATCGAACATTTCATCATCGACAAGGGGTGGGAAGAAGGCTGGGTCGTTCCGCAGCCGCCGGCGCACAGGACCGGGCGGCGTGTCGCGGTCATCGGCTCGGGGCCCGCGGGACTCGCCTGCGCACAGCAGCTCGCCCGCGCTGGCCACGACGTCGTGCTGCTCGAGAAGGCGGATCGCATCGGCGGCCTTCTTCGCTACGGCATCCCCGATTTCAAGATGGAGAAGCACCTGATCGACCGGCGGATGGCGCAGATGTCGATCGAGGGCGTCGAGTTCCGGCCAGGCGCGCACGTCGGAGGCAACGTCGATGCGCGCGACCTGCTCGCCGAATACGATGCGATCGTGCTGGCCGGCGGCGCGGAGAAGCCGCGCGACCTGCCGGTGCCGGGCCGCGAGTTGCGCGGCGTCCATTACGCGATGGAGTTCCTGCCGCAGCAGAACCGGGTCGTCGCGGGGGACCGGGTCGAGCGCCAGATCGTCGCGACCGGCAAGCACGTCATCGTCATCGGTGGCGGCGACACCGGATCGGACTGCGTCGGGACCTCGAACCGCCAGGGCGCTGCGTCGGTCACCCAGTTCGAGCTGCTGGCCCAGCCCCCGGCCGACGAGAACAAGCCGCTGGTGTGGCCGTACTGGCCGATCAAGCTGCGCACGTCCTCGTCGCACGAGGAGGGTTGCCAGCGCGACTGGTCGGTGACGACCAAGCGTTTCGAGGGTTCGAACGGCCAAGTCGAGCGCCTGGTCGCAGCCCGCGTCGAGTGGCAGCGCGACGGCAGCGGCGCGATGCGCATGGTCGAGCTGCCCGGGACCGAGTTCGCCCTGAAGGCGGATCTCGTGCTGCTCGCGATGGGTTTCACCGGCCCGGGCGAGACCGGCCTCATCGAGCAGTTCGGCGTCGAGCGCGACGCGCGCAGCAACGTCAAGGCCGACACCGACGGCTACCGGACGAGCGTGCCCAAGGTATTCGCGGCGGGGGACATGCGCCGCGGCCAGTCGCTGGTGGTGTGGGCGATCCGCGAAGGCCGCCAGTGCGCGCACGCAGTGGACGCCTGGCTGATGGGATCCTCGGAGCTTCCCCGCTGATCCCTCCTGGCCGGCCGAGAAGCGTGGACACTCCAGCACCGACGGTCACGCCGATCGTCACGATCGACGTCGACGACTGGCATCCGGCCGTTCCCGCGGCCGACACCGGGCGCTACGCGCACGCGCTCGAGGCGGGTGCCGTGCTCGTGCTGCCGCGCCTGCCTTTCGTGTTCGCGCCCGATGAAACGCGCTTCCTCAACGTCCGCTGGTCCGACGGCAAATCCAAGAACATCAGCCTCGACGGCACCTTGATCCGGGGAGCGGCAGGCAGCGCCGACGACCTCGCCGCGCTCGCGCGGATGATCGGACGCTTCGCAGCCGATGCAACTGCGCTCGTCACGGCGCTGTTCCCACGCTACGCGCCCTGGCTGAAGCGCGCGCGCACGAGCTACCGTCCGCACGGCGCAGCCGGCCGCCCGGTTTCGTGGCGCAAGGACGACACGCGGCTGCATGTCGATGCGTTTCCGTCGCGCCCGACCCGCGGCGAGCGGATCCTGCGCGTGTTCTGCAATGTCAACCCGCTCGGCGAGGACCGTGTCTGGCGCGTCGGCGAGCCGTTCGAGGCGATGGCCCGGCGCCTGCTGACGGCCGTGCGGCCGATGATTCCGGGCGAGGCAGCATGCCTGTCGGCGCTGCATGTCACGCGGGGCCGTCGCAGCGAATACGACCACATGATGCTCGGATTGCACGACTGTGCGAAGAGCGACCTCGATTACCAGAAGCGCTCGCCTCAGCGCGAGGTCCGCTTCGCGCCGGGCACGACGTG
>DATGDG010000336.1:0-5919 GCA_035311025.1 Casimicrobiaceae bacterium | reverse complement strand
GACGCCGGGGCGCTGCGGATCGTGCAGACGACGCTCGCCAGGATGGCGGCCGGGGGCATCGCCGACCAGCTCGGAGGCGGCTTCTGCCGCTACAGCGTCGATGCGCAATGGTCGATCCCGCATTTCGAGAAGATGCTCTACGACAATGCGGCGCTGCTTGCGCTGTACGCCGACGCGGGGCGCGCGCTCCGCGACGACGGGTTTGCCTCGGTCGCGCGCGACATCGTCGGTTGGCTGGTGCGGGAAATGCGCGCCCCCGACGGCGCCTGGTATTCGAGCCTCGATGCCGACAGCGAAGGCGAGGAGGGCCGCTTCTACGTGTTCAGCCGCGAGGAGGCGCGTGAAGCGATGTCGGCCGACGAATGGGCGGCGGCTTCGCTCCATTACGGCTTCGACGGCCCGCCGAATTTCGAGCACCGCGCGTGGCACCTGCGGGTGGCAGTCCCCGAGAAGGAAGTCGCGCAACTGCTCGGCGTCGCGCTGCCCGACGTGCACACGCGCATCGTCGGCGCCCGCAAGGCCCTCTTCGCACGGCGCGAGACCCGTGTCCGTCCCGGGCGCGACGACAAGGTGCTGACCGCGTGGAACGCGCTCGCGATCGGCGCGCTGGCGCGGGCCTCTCGCGCCGAGGACGAGCCGGCTTGGGCGGAGCTCGCACTCGCCGCGCTCGACACCCTGGTCGCCACCGCATGGCGGGACGGAACCCTCCGCGCGACCCGCCACGGCAGCGAGGTTGCGCTCAACGCCTATCTGGACGATCACGCGTTCCTGCTCGCCGCGCTGATCGAAGTCATGCAGGCGCGTTTCCGGCGACGCGATTTCGACCTGGCGATCGCCGTCGCCGACCGCCTGCTCGCAGGCTTCGAGGACCGCGAACTGGGCGGATTCTGGTTCACCAGCCACGATCACGAGCGCCTCTATCACCGCACGAAACCCGCGCAGGACAACGCGACGCCGTCGGGCAACGGCGTGGCGGCGCAGGCGCTGATCGCGCTGGGCCACCTCGCCGGGCAGCCGCGTTACCTCGACGCGGCCGAGCGCGCGCTGCGACTGTTCGCCGACGGCATCGCGCACGCGCCAAATGCGCACGTGTCGCTGCTGATCGCGCTCGAGCGCCTCGAGCGCCCGCCCGCGACGCTGATCCTCTGCGGCGATGCCGCGCAGACCCGAAACTGGCAGCGCGCCCTCGAGCGCGAATACCGTCCCGAGCTTTGCATCGTCGACATCGGCACGGGTGCCGACGCGCCTGCATCGCTGCACAAAGGCGCCAGGGCTCCCGAAGGCGCCTTCGGCTGGCTGTGCCAGGGAACGCAGTGCCTCCCGCCGATTGCAACCCTCGCAGGAATCGAGGCCGCGATTTCCGGTAATATTTCGGGTCCTCCCCGTCCCTGATCCTGATGGAGTTCCAATGAAGAAGACTGCAACTGCAATCCTGGCCATTGCCACGCTGACCGTCGCTTCGGCCGCCTTCGCCGACCAGCTCGAAGACATGATGAAGAAGAACGGCTGCAGCGCATGCCACTCGGAAGACAAGAAGATCGTCGGGCCGGCCTACAAGGACGTCGCCGCGAAGTATCGCGGCAATCCCAAGGCCGCGGCGATGCTCGAGGAGAAGGTCAAGAAGGGCGGCTCGGGCGTGTGGGGCCAGATCCCGATGCCGCCGAACTCGCAGGTCAGCGACGCCGACATCAAGAAGATGGTCGAGATGATCCTGGCGCTCAAGAAGTAGGCGGGGGAGGGAACCCCGCCGCCCCCACCTGCCGTTGGCGGGCCGGGGCCGGTGCCAATGTGATACGCTGCCGCATGCGTGCAGGAGAGCGCGCCGGCCGACCGCCGGCGCCGCCGAAGGCGTAACCCCGAAACCGCTCAGGCAAAAGGACCGCACGCAGGACAGACACGATCTGGAGAGCGGCCGGCGCAGTCGATGCCCGGCCCACCGAAGGGGCACCCGGCAGCGCGGCCGCACCGCGCGGCCGCAATCTCTCAGGTAAAAGGACAGACGGGCGCGACGTGGAGTGATCCGCGCGGCCCCTTTTCCTTTCGACCTGGAGACATCGTGCCAAAGACCACGTCGCTCAATGCCATCCATCGTGCTGCCGGCGCCAGGATGGTCGATTTCGGCGGCTGGGACATGCCGGTCAACTACGGCTCCCAGATCGACGAGCACCACGCCGTGCGGCGCGATGCGGGAATGTTCGACGTCTCGCACATGCGGGTGGTCGACATCCATGGCACGCCGGCGGCCACGCCACGCGGTTTCCTGCGCTACGCGCTTGCCAACAACGTCGACAAGCTGACCACGCCCGGCAAGGCGCTCTATTCGTGCCTGCTCGCCGAAGACGGAGGCGTCCTCGACGACCTGATCGTCTACTTCCTGCGCGAGGATTTCTTCCGCCTGGTCGTCAACGCGGCCACGGCCGACAAGGACATCACATGGCTGACGACGCTTGCGCGCACGCGCGCCCCCGCGCTGCGTCTGGTTCCCCGCAGCGACCTCGCGATGATCGCGGTGCAGGGCCCGCATGCCCGCGAGCGGACCTGGCGCGCGATTCCCGGCAGCGAGGCGGTGAGCGCGGCACTCAAGCCGTTCAAAGCCACGGCGCTCTCGACCCCCGACCTCGGCGAGGTGTTCATTGCGTGCACCGGCTACACGGGCGAGGACGGCTTCGAGATCGTCGTGCCGTCGATCCATGCCGAAGCGCTGTGGCGCTCGCTGGCCGCGCAGGGCGTCGCGCCCTGCGGACTGGGTGCGCGCGACACGCTGCGGCTCGAGGCGGGAATGAACCTCTACGGCCAGGACATGGACGAGCGCGTGTCGCCGCTCGAATCCGGGCTCGCCTGGACGGTCGACCTCGCGGCCGAGCGCGATTTCGTCGGCAAGGCCGCGCTGCTCGCCCATCCTCCGACGCGACAGCTGGCCGGCCTCGTGCTCGCCGAGACCGGCGGCGTGCTGCGCGCGCACCAGGCGGTGCACACCGCCGCGGGAGAGGGCGAGGTCACCAGCGGGACGTTCTCGCCCACGTTGCGCAAGTCGATCGCGCTCGCTCGCATGCCCGCGGCCGTGGCACCCGGCGACACCGTGCACGTCCAGGTTCGCGACCGGCGGCTCGCCGCGCGGGTCGTGAAGCCTCCTTTCGTCCGCAACGGCCAGATCCTCGTCCAGTGAAAACACCAGCCCATCTTCCGGGAGTCCCGCGATGAACGTTCCTTCGGATCTCAAGTATGTCGACAGCCACGAGTGGATCCGCGCCGAGCCCGACGGCACCGTGACCATCGGCATCACCGACCATGCGCAGGCGGCGCTGGGCGACCTCGTCTATGTCGAACTTCCCAAGCCCGGGCGCAAAGTGACGGCGGGTGAAGCCTGCGCGGTCGTCGAATCGGTGAAGGCGGCGAGCGACGTCTACGCGCCGCTGTCGGGCGAGGTCGTTGCAGCCAACGACGCGCTTTCCGGGGCGCCGGAGGCGGTCAACGAGGACGCCTATGCCGCGTGGCTGTTCCGGCTGCGGCCGAGCGAGCCGTCGCAGCTCGCAGGCCTGCTCGACGCCGCTGCGTACGCGAAGCTGATCGCCGAGTCCTGACCCCTTGCGCGGCCGCGCCTTTCGCGCCCGAGTCCGGGCCGGGGTCCGCCGCGGAGCGAGCGCATGAACGAGAATCCATCAGGAAAAGCGTCCCTCGCGGCGCTCGAGGAGCACGACGCGTTCGTCGCGCGGCATGTCGGCACGAGCGCAGGGGACCAGGCGGCGATGCTGGAGGCCCTGGGCTACGCCACCCGCGACACGCTGATCGACGCGATCGTCCCCGAAGCGATCCGGCGGCGCGAGCCGCTTCCGCTGCCGGCCGCTGTCGACGAGGCCGCGGCGCTGGCCAGGCTGCGGGCGATCGCGTCGCGCAATCGCGTGCTGAAGTCGTTCATCGGGCAGGGCTACTACGGCACCCACACCCCCGGCGTGATCCTGCGCAACGTCCTCGAGAACCCCGCCTGGTACACGGCGTACACACCCTACCAGGCCGAGATCTCGCAGGGCCGGCTGGAGGCCCTGGTGAACTTCCAGACGATGGTCTGCGACCTGACCGCGATGGAGATCGCCAATGCGTCGATGCTCGACGAGGCGACGGCTGCAGCCGAGGCGATGACCCTGCTGCGCCGCGTGTCGGACTCGCCGAGCACGCGCTTCTTCGTCGCGGACGACGTGCTCCCGCAGACCATCGACGTCGTCCGCACGCGCGCGGCGCCGCTGGGCATCGACGTCGTGACCGGGCCCGCAGCTGCCGCGCCGGATGCGCGGGCCTTCGCCGTGCTGCTGCAGTATCCGGGCGTCGACGGCGATCTTCGCGACTGCCGCGCGCTGACAGCCGCCGTCCATGCGAACGGCGCTCTCGTCGCCGTCGCCGCCGACCTTCTGGCATTGACGCTGATCGCGCCGCCCGGCGAATGGGGCGCCGACGTCGCCGTCGGCTCGTCGCAACGCTTCGGCGTGCCGATGGGTTTCGGCGGACCGCACGCCGCATTCATGGCGACGCGCGAGGCCTTCAAGCGCTCGCTGCCCGGGCGGCTGGTCGGCGTGTCCGTCGACGCGGCCGGGCGACCGGCCTACCGCCTCGCGCTGCAGACGCGCGAGCAGCACATACGCCGCGAGAAGGCGACGTCGAACATCTGCACGGCACAGGTGCTGCTCGCGGTCATGGCGAGCATGTATGCGGTCTATCACGGTGCCGAAGGGCTCGTGCGGATCGCCCGTCGCGTGCATCGGCTGACGATGGTCCTGAAGGAAGGGCTCGCGCGGCTGGGCTTCGCTTCGGCGAACGCCGGGTGCTTCGACACCCTGACGCTGGCCACGGGCGCAAGCACCCGTGCCATCGTCGATCGCGCGCTCGATGCGGGAATGAACCTGCGGCGCGCCGGCCCGGAATCGCTGGGCATCTCTCTCGACGAGACGTCCACGCGCGACGACGTGGCCGCACTGTGGCGCGCATTCGGCGGCGGCGACGTGCCGTTCGACGTCGACGCGATCGACGCGGCGGTTGCCGACGGAATCCCGGCGGCGCTCGCCCGGAACACCGCATTCCTGACCCACCCGGTGTTCCGCAGGCACCGCTCGGAAACGCAGATGCTGCGCTACCTGAGGAGCCTTGCCGACAGGGACCTGGCGCTCGACCGGGCGATGATTCCGCTGGGCTCGTGCACGATGAAGCTCAACGCGACCTCGGAGATGCTGCCGGTCACCTGGCCCGAGTTCGCGGCGCTGCACCCTTTCGTGCCCGCCGAACAGGCGCAGGGTTACGCCGAGATGATCGGCGGCCTCGAGCGCATGCTGTGCGCGGTCACCGGCTACGATGCGGCATCGCTGCAGCCGAACGCCGGATCGCAGGGCGAATACGCGGGCCTGCTGATGATCCGCGCGTATCACGCGAGCCGCGGCGAAGCGCACCGCGACGTCTGCCTGATCCCCGCGTCCGCCCACGGAACGAACCCGGCGTCGGCGCACATGGCGGGAATGCAGGTCGTCGTCGTCGACTGCGACCGCGACGGCAATGTCGACCTCGCCGACCTCGAGACCAAGGCGATCGCGCATCGCGACCGGCTCGCCGCGATCATGGTCACGTATCCATCGACCCACGGGGTGTTCGAGAGCGGCATCGTCCGCATCTGCGGCATCGTGCACGCCCACGGCGGCCAGGTGTACGTCGACGGCGCAAATCTCAACGCGCTGGTCGGCCTCGCCGCGCCCGGCAGGTTCGGCGCCGACGTGTCGCACCTGAACCTGCACAAGACGTTCTGCGTCCCGCACGGCGGCGGGGGTCCCGGTGTCGGCCCGGTGGCGGTGCGTGCCCACCTCGCGCCGTACCTGCCGAACCACCCGCTCGTCGCCGAGGCGGGCCCGGCCACCGGAGTGGGGCCGGTGGCCGCGGCACCGT
>DATGDG010000335.1:0-2704 GCA_035311025.1 Casimicrobiaceae bacterium | reverse complement strand
GCCGACAAGGGCGGCTTCGACCTGATCGCGCAGGGCTACGCCGGATTGATGTCGATCACCGGCGAGCCGGGTGGGCCCCCGGTCAAGGCCGGCGGATCGGTGGCCGACATCAATGCGGGCATTCTTGCCGCGCTCGGCATCGTCGCCGCCTACGTGCACAAGCTGAAGACCGGGAAAGGGCAGGTCGTCGACACCTCGCTCGCCGAGGCGGCGCTGCAACAGACCTACTGGCAGGCGGCGATCTTCTTCGCGACGGGGATATCCCCGGGGCCGACCGGCTCCGCGCACCTGCTGACCGCGCCGTACCAGGCCTTCGCCGCCTCCGACGGCTGGATCAACATCGGCGGCGCCAACCAGCCGAACTGGGAGCGGATCGCAGAAGTGCTCGGACACCCGGAATGGCGCGACGATCCGCGCTACGCGACCAATACGGCGCGGATCGCCAACCGGAGTGCCTTGGTGGCCGCGATGAACGAGGTGCTCGCAACGCGCACGCGGGCCGAGTGGGTCGCCGCGTTCGACGCCGCCGGCGTTCCGGTGGGCCCCGTGCACACGATCGGCGAGGCGGTCGGTCACCCGCAGATGCTCTCGCGCGGGATGATCGTCGAGACCGACCACCCGCAGGCCGGCCCGACCAAATCCCTGGGCTGTCCGATCCATTTCTCCGACACGCCGACGCAGGTCCGGCGCCCGGCGCCGCTGCTCGGCGAGCACACGCGTGAGCTGCTGCGCGAGTACGGCTACGACGACGCCGGGATCGATGCGCTGGTCACGGCCGGCGTCGTGGCGTCCGCCGGCGGTCAGCGACCGACGTAGACCGGCGCCGGCTGGGTGAACCAGGCGTGCAGGATGTGGTAGACGATCCGGTAGTTCTTCTGCTGGAAGCTCGCGTGCGAGATCCCGGCCATCACCGAGAACTGCTTGTCGGGATTGGGCAGCCGCTTGAAGAACTCGATCAGGTCGTCGAACGCCGCGATGCCGTCGTACTGCCCGCGCAGGACGACCGTGGGTATCGTGATCAGCGCCGGATCGACGACCGGCAGCTTCGAGCACATGTCGATGTAGGTGCCGTTGGGCATCGAGTCGTCGAGGGCGAGGATCGCATCGGCAAACGCGTCGACGACGCGCCGCTCGGCGCATTCCGGGTGGTCGCGCTCGAAGATCGAATAGACGAAAGCGCGATCGATCGGCCGCCGTTTCTTCGCCATGAACTCGGGCAGCTTCTTGCGCCGCTGCAGGAGCGTGGGCGCGCCTTCGCCGGTCCAGACGAAGGCGTCGAGCGCCAGCCGCGACACGCGCTCGGGATGGCGCTGCGCGAACAGTGCCGCGCGCAGCGCGCCCGACGAGATGCCATAGGCCATGACGCTCGCGATGCCGCGTGCCTTGCGCATGTAGTCGGTCGCCGCGGCGAGGTCGTCGGCGCCGTTGGCAATGTCGCAGAAGATGTCACGCGACTTGTCGGAACGCCCGTAGCCCTCCATGTCCACGCACCAGCAGGCGAAGCCGCGACGCGCGAACCAGTCCATCACCGACGAGTCGGGCCGGCCGGGCACCTGCAGGTCGAACGTCGGCTGCGAAGCCATCGATGAGCCGTGCACGAAGAGCGCGACCGGCTTGCCCTCGGGCGAGCCCGCGAACTTCTCCCACAGGAACAGGCGGACATCGCCCTTGTTCGTCCAGTGCTCGACGCCCTCGACAGGTGCGTCGGTCGCAAAGGCGCTTGCCGCTGAAGTCATCGCTGTGCGGTCCTCAGTCGATCCTTGCGCCGGTCTCGTGGATCACCTTCGCCCACAGCTCCTTCTGCGCCATGAAATACGTTCCGAACTCGGCGGGCGTCGAGCCCACGATCTCGGTCCCGACGCTGGCGAAATAGCGCTTGACCTCGTCGCTTGCGAGCGATGCGACGAGTTCCTTGTGCAGCAGGTCGATGATCGGTTTCGGCGTCCCTTTCGGGGCGAACAGTCCCATCCAGACGTAGGCCTCGTAATCCGGCACTCCCGCCTCCTCGACCGTCGGCACGTCGGGGAGCAGCGGCGAACGGTGGGCGCCGGTCACCGCGAGCGCCCGCAGCTTGCCGTCGCGGATGTGTCCCATCATGCCGGCGATCCCGGGAATCGACATCTGCACGCGGCCGGCGAGCAGGTCGGTGGTCGCCTGGGCGCTGCCGCGGTAGGGGACGTGGTTCATCTTCATTCCGGTCTTCGACGCGAGCAGCGCGGCGAACAGGTGCTGGCCGCTGCCGTTGCCCGACGACGCAAAATCGACCTTGCCGGGACGCGATTTCACCCAGGCGATGAACTCGGGCAGCGTCTTGGCGGGCACCTTGGGATTGACGACGACGACGCCGGGCTCGCGCGCGATCAGCGAGATCGGCTCGAAATCCTTGACGGCGTCATACGGCAGCTTCGAGTAGAGCGTCGCGCTGATCGCGTTGGTCTGCGACGCGAGCAGCAGCGTGTAGCCATCCGGCGGGGACTTGGCGACGATGTCCGCGCCGATCGTGGCGCCCGCGCCCGGCTTGTTCTCGACGACCACGCCCTGGCCGAGGCGCTTGGCGAGTTCCTTGGCGATCAGCCGCGTCGGTCCGTCGACCGCGCCGCCGGGCGAGAACGGGACGATGATGCGGATCGGATGGTTCGGGTAGCGGCCGCTGTCGGCCGCATGGGCGGCGGGCAGCATGCAAAGTGCGGCAACGGCGACCGCG
>DATGDG010000334.1:0-5476 GCA_035311025.1 Casimicrobiaceae bacterium | reverse complement strand
GAAGTGATAGATGTCCCCGTACATGCGCTCGACCTCCGGGATCGCCTCCAGGAAGCGCACGACCGGCTCGTCCTTGCCGGAGAGCGGCGACAGCGCGGGCTCGTAGTGGGGATTGGGCAGGCAGCGGACGTCGAACACGAGGTCGGCGTCGAGCGGTACGCCGTGCTTGAATCCGAACGACTCGACCTGCAGCGTCAGCTTCGACGGGTCGAGGGAGACGAAATCCTTGATCCATGCGCGCAGGCCTGCCGACGGCAGCTCGCTGGTGTCGAAGGTGATGCCGAGCCTGCGCACGTCGGCGAGCAGGTCGCGCTCGTACTCGATCGCCTCGGCCAGCGTGCGGTCCCCGCTCGAGAACGGGTGGCGCCTGCGCGTCTCCGAGAAGCGCTTGACCAGGGTCTCGACCGTCGCATCGAGGTAGAGGAAGCGCACCTCCCAGTTGCGCCTCTTCAGCGCCGCGATCGCCTCGGCGAGACCCGGCAGCCCCGGGCCGGTCTTCACGTCGAGCGCGATGGCGACGCGTTCCTGTCCCGATTGTGCGAGGTAGTCGGCGGTCGGAAGGACCAGCGGGACCGGCAGGTTGTTGACCGTGTAGTAGCCCGAGTCCTCGAACGCGGCGAGCGCCACGCTCTTGCCCGAGCCCGAAACGCCGCCGATCAGCAGCAGGTCCATTTTCCCGAGCCCATTTCCCGGATCAGCCTTCGCTCATCAGCTTCTGCTGGCGTTCGATGAATTCCTTCGTGCTGTCGATCCCGCGCTGGTTGAGGACGAAGTTGCGCACGGCGGCTTCGACGAGCACCGCGAGGTTGCGGCCGGCGGCCACCGGGATCGTCACCTTGCGGATGGGCACCGACAGCACTTCCTGGAAAGTCGCGTTGACCTGCAGGCGGTCGAGGTCGGAGAAAGCCTCGTTGCCGTGGTCCTCGAGGTGGACGATCAGCCGCAGCAGCTTGTGCGGACGCACGGCAGTCTCGCCGAATATCGTCCGGATGTTCAGGATGCCGATGCCGCGCACCTCGAGGAAGTCGCGCAGCACCGGCGGGCAGCGACCCTCGACGGTGTCGGGCGAGATCCGGTAGAGCTCGACGATGTCGTCGGCGATCAGGCCGTTGCCGCGCGATATGAGCTCGAGCGCGAGCTCGCTCTTGCCGATCGCCGATGCGCCGGTGATCAGCACGCCGAGCTCGAGCACGTCGAGGAACACCCCGTGCAGCGTCGTCGATTCGGCGAGCACGCGCTGCAGGTAGATCCGGAAGACGTCGACGATGTGCGGCGTCGGGTGCTGGGACGTGACCAGTGCGACCCGGTGCGTGTCGCACATGTCGACCAGGTACTGCGGGACGGTCTCGCCGTTGCCGACGACGATCGCGGCAAGCTCGGAGGTGAACAGCCGGTCGATCGAGCGCTGGAATTCGTCCTGGGGCAGCGCCCGCAGATAGCCGATCTCCGCCGCGCCGAGGATCTGGACGCGGAACGGGTGGATCAGGTTCATGTGGCCGACCTGGCCGATCGTCGGGCGCAATTCGTTCTCGCCGACCAGTTCGCGCTCCCCGCCGTCGCGGCCCGCGAGCCAGACCAGGCCGAGCCGCTCGCGGTTCTGCTCGAGAAACGTTGCAACGGTCACCTGGCGCATCGTGTCCTGTCCTGGCGTGGGGATGGGCTCCGGCGCCGCGGCATCAGCCGGCCGGCTCCCAGTGTTCGAACACGGACGCGATCCCGTCGGCGTCGGCCGCCGCGGCGAGCCGCTCGCGGAATCCGCGGTCGGAGAACATCTGCGCAAGCTCGGAGAGCAGCTGCAGGTGGCGGTCGGTCGCGTGCTCGGGAACGAGCAGCACGAACAGCTGGTCGACCGCCTTGCCGTCGGGCGCGTCGAACGCGATCGGCGTGCGCAGGCGCGCGAACGCGCCCACGGGGTCGGACAGTCCCTTGATCCGGCCATGGGGAATCGCGACGCCCTGCCCGAGCGCGGTCGATCCCAGCTTTTCGCGCGCGGCGAGGCTTGCCGCGACGCGACCCTGCGACGGCCCGGCGCTTGTCTCGAGCAGCCTGCCCATCGCCTCGAAGAACTCGGGCTTGGTGGCGACGTCGAGGTCGACCACGATGTTGGACGCCGGCAGGAGGCTTGCGATCTCGCCCATGAGCGTGCGCCGGCCGGTCCTGCGGCTCCGGGTCAGTCCGCTCCTTCGGAGTCGGCCGCGGAACGTGCGACAGCCCCGGCGTCGCTGCGGTGGGCTTTCTGCTTCTCCTTGTGCTTCAGCACCTGGCGGTCGAGCTTGTCGGCCAGGGCGTCGATCGCCGCGTACATGTCGGCCTCGATGCTCTGGGCATGGATGTCCTTGCCGCGCACGTGCACGTTGGCTTCGACCCGCTGCTGGAGCTTGTCCACCGAGAGCACCACACTGACGTCGATCACGTGGTCGAAATGCCGGTTGACGCGCTCCAGCTTGGAAACGACATAGGTGCGAATCGCCGGCGTGATCTCGAGGTGATTGCCAGTGAGGTTCAGATTCATCGGGCTCTCCTTCTGGAATGCGTTGATGGCGTTGCGGCACCGGCCTGCGCAGATCTGGAGGCGCCACCCTCATGACGCCGCCGGCAGGGTTGGAGGTTTCCGGTCAAAGCGCCTTGCGCATGTTCACCGGAGGGATCTGCAGGGCTTCGCGGTACTTGGCGATGGTGCGCCGCGCGACCAGGATGCCCTGTTCGCCGAGCATCTCGGCGATCCGGCTGTCGGTCAGCGGCGCGCGCGCGTTCTCCGCGGCGATCAGCTGCTTGATGAGTGCGCGTATCGCGGTTGCCGACGCGGCGCCGCCGGTGTCGGTGGCGACGTGGCTGCCGAAGAAGTACTTGAGCTCGAACGTCCCGCGCGGCGTCAGCATGAATTTCTGCGTCGTGACGCGGGAGATCGTCGATTCGTGCAGCGACAGCATGTCGGCGATCTCGCGCAGGACCATCGGCCGCATCGCGACCTCGCCGTGCTCGAAGAATCGCCGCTGCCGTTCGACGATCGCGCGGGCGACGCGCAGGATGGTGTCGAAGCGCTGCTGCACGTTGCGGATCAGCCACTTCGCTTCCTGGAGCTGCGCCGCGAGCTGCTGGTTGGAGCTGTCGCGGTTGCGGGTCAGGATGTCCGCGTAGATGCGGTTCAGCCGCAGCTTGGGCATCGCGGACTCGTTGAGCGACGCGACCCACTGGTTCTTGACCTTGCGGACGATGACGTCGGGAACGACGTAGTTCGCCTCGTCTTTCGAGAAGGCCGCTCCGGGCTTGGGATTGAGGCTGCGGATCAGGTCGCGCACCTCGCGCACCCCGGCATCGTCGGTGTGCAGGAGCCGCTTGAGCTTGGTGAAGTCGCGGTTGGCGAGCAGCGCCAGGTTCCCGTCGACGACCTTGAGCGCATCGGCCAGGCGCGGAGTGTCGGCGGGCAGCGCTTTCAGCTGCAGCGTCAGGCACTCTGCGCAGCTGCGTGCGCCCACCCCTGCCGGTTCGAAGCTCTGCACGTACTTGAGGGCGATCGACAGCTCCGCCGGGTCGATCTCGAGCTCTTCCGGCAAGATCTCCGCGATCTCCTCGAGGGAGGTGGTCAGGTATCCGTCGTCGTCGAGGGCGTCGATCAGCGCGGTGACGATCTGGCGGTCGCGCAGCGGCAGGTTGAGCAGCGCCAGCTGGCCCAGGAGGTGGTCGCGCAGCGTGCTCGAGGCGATCTGCTGGGGCAGGAAATCCTCGTCGTCCGAGCCGCTGGCGGTGCCCCAGTCGCTGTCCGAGCCGCCGCTGCCGCCGTAATCGGGGTAATCCTGGTCGTCGGGGCCCTCGTCGCGCGAGCCGCGCGGCTCGTTGACTTCATCGGAATCGCTGCCGACACGGCTGGGAGTCTCGCCCTCGTCGGCCACCCGGCCGGGTCCCGACAGCGGCACCTCGACGGGCAGGCGCTCTTCCTCGCCCTCGCCTTCGGCACGCTCGAGCAGCGGATTCTCCTGGAGCATCCGCTCCACTTCCGCGTTGAGCTCGATCGTCGACAGCTGCAGCAGGCGGATCGACTGCTGCAGTTGGGGCGTCAGCGTGAGGTGCTGCGATAACTTGAGCTGGAGCGTTTGCTTCAACGGCGTCCGCGGGGTCGTCAGTCTTTCAGCGCCAGTATGGGCGGGTTTCCGTCCGGAATCGACGGGGCCGTTCGCCCTGGCGCCGCGACGCGCGCGTCAGAGCCGGAAATGCTCGCCCAGATAGACCTTCCGGACATCCTCATTATAAACAATCTCGCCCGGAGCGCCCGAGGCGAGAACCCGCCCCTCGTTGATGATGTAGGCGCGGTCGCAGATCCCCAGCGTCTCGCGCACGTTGTGATCGGTGATCAGCACGCCGATCCCGCGTTCCTTGAGGAAGCCGATGATCTTCTGGATGTCGAGGACCGCGATCGGGTCGACCCCGGCGAAAGGCTCGTCGAGCAGGATGAAACGGGGTCGCGTCGCAAGCGCGCGGGCGATCTCGACGCGCCTGCGCTCGCCTCCCGAAAGCGACAGGGCGGGCGCGTCGGCCAGGTGGGAGATCGACAGGTCCTCGAGCAGGGCGTCGAGGCGGTTCGACAGCGTGTCCTCGTCGAGCCGCTGCAGCTCGAGGATCGCGCGGACGTTCTGCGCGACGGTCAGCTTGCGGAAGATCGACGCTTCCTGCGGCAGGTACGACAGGCCGCGGCGCGCCCGCCGGTGGATCGGGAGCCGCGACAGGTCCTCGTCGTCGAGGGCGATCTCGCCGCCGTCGGCGGCGACCAGCCCGACGATCATGTAGAAACAGGTGGTCTTCCCGGCGCCGTTCGGGCCCAGGAGCCCGATCACCTCGCCGCTCGCGACCTCGAGCGAGACGTCGTGGACGACGGTGCGCGCCTTGTAGCGCTTGCGCAAGTGCGCAGCCGCGAGCTTGCTCACTTGGCGGGCAGCCGGCTGTCCGGCGTCAGCGTCAACGGCGCCGCGCCTTTCGGATTGGCCGGGGCCTGCCCGGAACTGCCGGCGGGGGCCGTGTCCTTGCCATCGCCCGACCCGGTCGGCGGCGCAGGAGAGGCCTTGCCGCCGCCCTTCGCCGGGGTCTGCCCGGGCAGCAGCGGCGAGCCCGACCGCGGCTGGAAAACCCCCTGCACGCGCGAGCCGGGGCCCTGGACACCGGGCTCGTCGGGGCGTCCCTCCGCCTTGAAGACCCCGGTCGCGGCGTTGTAGGAGATGTAATTGCTGCGGATCTCGTCGGTGCCCTGCTTGAGCAGGGCACGGTCGAAGAGCTCGAGCGTCTGCGCCTGACCGTTGTAGACGGCCTTCTGCGCGTAGCCCTCGAAGTACTCGTCGGAGCCATCCTTCTTCTGCCGGAAGCTGACCGGGTTGCCCCACGCGGTGGCCGACAGCGAATTGTCGGCGTTCTGCTTGAAGTCGATCCTGTCGGCGTGGATGGTCAGGGTCCCCTGGGTGATGACGACGTTGCCGCGCAGGGTTCCTTC
>DATGDG010000333.1:0-7170 GCA_035311025.1 Casimicrobiaceae bacterium | reverse complement strand
CCGCGGTGGTGCGTTCTCGTTCGGCAAATCGCGCGCGCGCATGCTCGATGAATCGACCAATACCGTTACCTTTGCCGACGTGGCCGGCTGCGAGGAGGCGAAGGAGGAAGTTTCCGAACTGGTCGAGTTCCTGCGCGACCCGAGCAAGTTCCAGAAGCTCGGCGGGCGCATCCCCAAGGGCGTGCTGATGGTGGGCAACCCGGGCACGGGCAAGACGCTGCTCGCGCGCGCCATCGCGGGCGAGGCCAAGGTCCCGTTCTTCTCGATCTCCGGCTCCGACTTCGTCGAGATGTTCGTCGGTGTCGGTGCCGCGCGCGTGCGCGACATGTTCGAGCAGGCGAAGAAGAGCGCACCCTGCATCGTGTTCATCGACGAGATCGACGCGGTCGGCCGCCAGCGCGGCGCGGGGCTGGGCGGCGGCAACGACGAACGCGAGCAGACGCTGAACCAGCTGCTGGTCGAGATGGACGGATTCGAAGGCAGCGCCGGCGTCATCGTCATCGCGGCGACCAATCGGCCTGATGTGCTCGATCCCGCGTTGCTGAGGCCGGGCCGCTTCGACCGCCAGGTCGTCGTCCCGCTGCCCGACATCCGCGGGCGCGAGCAGATCCTGCTCGTCCATATGCGAAAGGTTCCGCTCGCGCCGGACGTCAAGGCCGACATCATCGCGCGGGGCACGCCGGGATTCTCGGGCGCCGACCTCGCCAACCTGGTGAACGAGGCCGCGCTGTTCGCCGCGCGCGGCAGCAAGCGCCTGGTCGACATGATCGATTTCGAGCGCGCCAAGGACAAGATCATCATGGGCGCCGAGCGGCGCTCGATCGTGATGCCCGAGGAGGAGCGCCGCAACACCGCGTACCACGAGTCGGGTCATGCGGTCGTCGCGATGCTGCTGCCCAAGACCGATCCTGTGCACAAGGTCACGATCATCCCGCGCGGCCGCGCGCTGGGCGTGACGATGCAGCTGCCCGAGTCCGACCGCTACAGCATGGACAAGGACCGGATGCTGAACACGATCGCCGTGCTGTTCGGCGGTCGCATCGCCGAGGAGGTGTTCATGAACCAGATGACCACCGGCGCCTCGAACGACTTCGAGCGCGCGACGCACATGGCGCGCGACATGGTGATGCGCTACGGCATGAGCGACCTGATGGGCCCGATGGTCTACGGCGACAACGAGGGCGAGATCTTTCTCGGCCGCTCGATCACGCGCACCGTCAGCATGTCCGAGGAGACGATGCGCAAGGTCGACTCCGAGGTCCGTGGCATCATCGACCAGCAGTACGCGCTGGCGCGCAAGCTGATCGAGGACAATCGCGACAAGGTCGAGGCGATGGCGAGAGCGCTGCTGGAGCTGGAGACGATCGATTCCGACCAGATCGGCGACATCATGTCGGGCAAGCCTCCGCGCCCGCCCAAGGTGTCGTCGGCGGCGACGATGGGCACGCCGTCCGGCACCGCGGCGCCCCCGGGCGAAGCGGCACCGTCGGCCAATCCCGCCTAGGATATCGGCGGGCAGGCAGGAGGAGGTGTACGGCGACGTGCACCTCCTTTTTGTTTCACCCCCTCGGTTCGCGCCCTCCGGCGCAGGCATCCGATGACCGTCCTTCGCTGCGGCCGCCACGAGATCGACCTGTCGTCGCCCTGCGTGATGGGGATCGTCAACGTCACGGCCGACTCGTTTTCCGCCGATGGACGGCTCGACCCGCGGGCGGCAATCGCCCATGCGCGCCGCCTGCGCGCGGAAGGCGCCGCCATCGTCGACGTCGGCGGCGAGTCGACGCGCCCGGGTGCTGCACCGGTGCCGGAGCACGTCGAGCTCGCGCGCGTGATCCCGGTCGTGGAAGCGCTGGCGGCAGAGGGGATCGTCGTCTCGGTGGACACGATGAAGCCCGGCGTGATGCGGGCCGCGATCGCCGCGGGCGCGTCGATGGTCAACGACGTCACGGCGCTTGCCGCGTCCGGCGCGATCGGGGCGGTCGCGGCGAGCGGCGCGGGGGTATGCCTGATGCACATGCAGGGCGAACCGCGGACGATGCAGCGCGACCCGCACTATGTCGACGTGGTCGCCGAGGTCGCCGCGTTCCTCACGGCGCGCGCGCAGGCATGCCGCGACATGGGCATCGAGAGCGGACGCATCGTCGTCGACCCGGGTTTTGGTTTCGGCAAGTCGGTCGCGCATAATCTCGAACTGTTGCGGCGACTGGACGCCATCGTGGATCTCGGATTTCCGGTACTGGCCGGCCTGTCGCGCAAGTCGACGCTGGGGGCGATCACCGGTCGCGACGTCGGCGAGCGGCTGTCGGCGAGCGTTGCTGCCGCGCTCGCCGCCGCGCTTCGAGGCGCGCGCATCCTGCGCGTGCACGACGTGCGCGAGACCGTCGACGCGCTGGCCGTCTGGCGTGCCATCGAACCCTGGACAGGACTCCACTTGCGAAGAGAAGGCACGGCATGAGCGACACGAGCGGGAGACAGCGCCGTCATTTCGGCACGGACGGAGTGCGCGGACGCGTGGGGGAGGAGCCGATCACGCCGGAGCTGGTGCTGAAGCTCGGCTGGGCCGCGGGACGCACGCTCGCCGCCGGTGACGGCGCGCGCGGCGAACGCCCGGCGGTGCTGATCGGCAAGGACACGCGCCTCTCGGGCTATCTGCTCGAAGCGGCCCTCGAGGCCGGCCTCGCCGCCGCGGGCGTCGACGTCTACTTGTGCGGGCCGCTGCCGACCCCGGCGATCGCGTACCTGACCCGGGCGCTGCGCCTGTCCGCGGGGATCGTGATCAGCGCGTCGCACAATCCGTTCGACGACAACGGCATCAAGTTCTTCTCGCAGCGCGGCGCCAAGCTTGCCGACGACGTCGAGCTCGCGATCGAGTCGGCGATGGACCTGCCGCTCACCTGCGCGCCGCCGGCCGACCTGGGCAAGGCCTTCCGGGTCGGCGATGCCCCCGGGCGCTACATCGAGTTCTGCAAGAGCACGTTTCCGAACGAGCTCGACCTGCGTGGATACAGGATCGTCGTCGACTGCGCCCACGGCGCCGCCTATCACGTCGCCCCTCCGGTATTCCACGAGCTGGGCGCCGACGTGATCGCGGTCGGCGACACGCCCAACGGCACCAACATCAACGAAGGCGTCGGAGCGACGCATCCGAGGCACCTCGCGGCGCAGGTGCGGGCGCAGGCCGCGGATCTCGGCATCGCGCTCGACGGCGACGGCGACAGGCTCGTGATGGCGGATCGCGAGGGCAACCTCTACGACGGCGACCAGTTGCTCTACGTGATCGCCCGCGACTACCAGCGGCGCGGCGTGCTCGCCGGCGGCGTCGTCGGCACGCTGATGAGCAACCTGGGTTTCGAGCAGGCGCTCGCCCGGGCCCGCATTGCGCTCGTGCGCGCCAAGGTCGGCGACCGCTACGTCCTCGAGCAGCTGGTCGAGCACGGCTGGCAGCTCGGCGGCGAGAACTCGGGCCACCTGATCTGCCGCGACAAGCACACGACCGGCGACGGGATCGTCGCGGCGCTTGCGGTCCTGCGCGCGCTGATCGAGCAGAAGACGACCCTCGCGCAAGCCGCCGCGGACGTCGCGCTGTTTCCGCAGCGGCTGATCAACGTTCCGGTGCGCCGCGGATGGGACTGGCGCGGCAGCGCGGCGGTCAACGACGCCGAGCGCGCCGCCGTCGCCGAGCTGGGCGACGCCGGGCGCGTGCTGCTGCGCCCCTCGGGGACCGAGCCGGTGCTGCGCGTGATGGTCGAGGCGCGCGAGCGCAGGATGGCCGACGGCCACGCCGAGGCACTCGCGCACGTGATCGCCGAAGCTGCCGGGCAGGCGCTCTAGGGCTCGGGCGATGGTCGCGGTCACCCATGCCGCGCCGCAGGCCGCCGCGCCGCAGGCGGTGGCCGCGTGGCTGTCGTCGCTCGCGCCGGTCTACACCGAAGCCGATCGCGAGCGTTTCGCGGCCGCCCACGAACTGGCGCGCGCGCGCCTCGGCGAGGCGCGAGGTCCGGACGGCGAGCCGCTGATCGAGACCGCACTGGGCACTGCGACGATCCTCGCCGCGCAGCGGCTCGACCCCGACTCACTGACCGCGGCGCTGCTCATCGGGCTGCCGAACGTGCCAGGGTTCGACGCGGCCGCGCTCGAAGCCGAGTTCGGCAAGGACGTCGCAACGCTGGTGGTCGACGTCGCCAGGATGGATTCGGTGCACGCGGTCGCTGCGGGTGCGGACGCGCACGAGCGCGCGCTGCAGGCCGAGAATCTGCGCAAGATGCTGCTGGCGATGGTCGAGGACATTCGCGTGGTCCTGATCAAGCTCGCCGAACGGACCCAGGCGATGCGCTGGCTGATGACCACCGACGAGGGTCGCCGGCGCGCCGTCGCGCGCGAAGTCATGGATGTCTACGCACCGCTTGCGAACCGCCTGGGCGTCTGGCAGCTCAAGTGGGAGCTCGAGGATCTTTCGCTGAGGGCGCTGGAACCCGACGAATACCGGCGCATCGCGCGGCTGCTCGACGAACGGCGGCTGGACCGCGAGCGCTACATCGAGAACGTGATCGCGACGCTGAAGGGCGAGCTCGCAGCGGTCGGCCTCGAGGCGGAGGTCAGCGGCAGGCCCAAGCACATCTACAGCATCTTCAACAAGATGCGTCGCAAGAACACGGGCATCGAGGCGCTCTACGACATCCGCGCCGTGCGCATCCTGGTCGGGTCGGTCAGGGATTGCTACACGGCGCTGGGTGTCGTCCACCAGCTGTGGACGCCGCTGCCCGGCGAGTTCGACGATTACATCGCGAAGCCCAAGGCCAACAACTACCGGTCGCTGCATACCGCCGTCATCGGGCCGGAAGGCAAGGCGCTCGAAGTCCAGATTCGGACCCGCGAGATGCATCGCCATTCCGAGTTCGGCGTCGCCGCGCATTGGCGCTACAAGGAGGCCGACGCATCGGCGGGCAGGCGCGACGCCGGCTTCGACGACAAGATCGCTTGGCTGCGCCAGATCCTGGACTGGAAGGATGCGGTCGCCGACACCGGCGAATGGCTGTCGGCTTTTAAGAGCAGCCTGTTCACCGAATCGATCTACGTGCTGACGCCGCAGGGCAAGGTCATCGACCTGCCCCGCGATTCGACGCCGATCGACTTCGCGTACGCGGTGCACACCGGGCTCGGCCACCGCTGCCGCGGAGCCCGGGTCGACGGGCAGATGGTCCCGCTCGACTACAGGCTGCGCAACGGTCAGCAGGTCGAGATCATCGCGGCAAAGCAGGGCAGCGCCGCAGCAGGGCCCTCGCGCGACTGGCTCAACCCCGACCTCGGCTATGTCCACAGCCACCGCGCACGGGCGAAGGTCCGGCAATGGTTCAAGGCACAGCAGCACGACCAGACTGTCGCGCAGGGACGGGCGATGGTCGAGCGCGAGCTCGCGCGCCTCGGCCAGACGGCACTGAAGCTCGACGCGGTCGCCGCCAAGGCCGGGTTCGCGAAGGCCGACGAGTTCTTCGCGGCATTCGCGCGCGACGACATCGGCAGCAAGGACGTGCAGACGGCGATTGCGGCGGTGGCCCAGCCCGCCGCAGCCCCGGCCGCGGAAGCCCCGTCCGACCTCGTCACTCGGCCGAGCCGCGCTGCAGGCGCGGGCCAGGGAATCCTCGTCGTCGGTGTCGACCGGCTGATGACGGGACTCGCGCGCTGCTGCAAGCCCGCGCCTCCGGATCCGATCGTCGGCTACGTCACCCGGGGCAAGGGCATCACGATCCATCGCACCGGGTGCACGAACGTCGCGCGGATCCGCGCGCGCGAACCGGAGCGCCTGATCCAGGCCGACTGGGGCGCACCCCGCGACGAGGTCTTCCCGGTCGACATCGTCGTCGAGGCGAGCGACCGCCAGGGACTGCTGCGCGATCTCTCCGAGCTGTTGTCGCGCGAGAAGATCAACGTGATCGCGGTCAACACGGCGACGCGCCAGCACCAGGCGCGGATGGCGTTCACGCTCGAGGTCGAGAGCGTCGCGCAGTTGCAGCGCGCGCTGCGGCTCGCCCGCGACATCCCCGGCGTGTTCTCGGCGCAGCGGCGCTAGCGGGCCTTTTGGCGCCTTCGTGCGCTTGCGGTACCATGCTGACGCCAATTGCCTGCAGGGCATCGGGATTGCCACGGGGCTGCAACAGTATTCGGTCATGCTGACAGCCGGCTGAGCCTGGATTCCCGCAGCCCAGTGTCGTCCTCGGGTACTCGTTGCGCACCGGCGAGTCAGCGATGCGCATGCCGCCCGATCCTGCTCCGCGCGAAACCCAGGAACCTAACAGGAGGAACTGATGCGTACCCGGATCATCGCTCGCCTTGCCGCGATGCTGTTCGCTGCCGTGGCATCCTCGTGGAACGTTGCCCACGCGCAGACGGTCATCTGCTACAACTGCCCACCGGAGTGGGCGGACTGGGGAACCGAGCTCAAGGCGATCAAGGAAAAGCTTGGCATCACGGTTCCCGCGGACAACAAGAACTCGGGGCAGGCGCTGGCGCAGATCGTCGCAGAGAAGGCGAGCCCGGTCGCAGACGTGACCTACCTCGGCGTCACCTTCGGGATCCAGGCGAAGCAAGACGCCGTGCTCGCGCCCTACAAGCCCAGGCACTGGGACGACATCCCGGCGGGACTCAAGGACCCTGATGGCTACTGGTTCACGATTCACTCAGGAACGCTCGGCTTCATGGTCAATGTCGACGCCCTGCATGGCAAGCCCGTACCGAAATCCTGGAACGACCTGCTGAAGCCCGAGTACAAGGGGATGATCGGTTATCTCGATCCCGCCAGCGCATTCGTGGGCTACGTCGGGGCGGTCGCCGTCAACAACGCCTTCGGTGGAACGCTCGACAACTTCACGCCCGCGATCGATTACTTCAAGAAACTCAAGAAGAACGATCCGATCGTACCGAAGCAGACGTCCTATGCGCGCGTGCTTTCCGGCGAGATCCCGATCCTCCTCGACTTCGATTTCAACGCCTACCGCGGCAAGTACAAGGACAAGGCGAACATAGATTTCGTGATCCCCACCGAGGGATCGGTGGTCGTGCCCTACGTGATGGCGCTGGTGAAGAACGGCCCCGACGCCGCGAACGCCAAGAAGGTGCTCGACTTCACGCTGTCCGACGAGGGCCAGGCGGTATGGGCGAATGCCTACCTGCGGC
>DATGDG010000332.1:0-1634 GCA_035311025.1 Casimicrobiaceae bacterium | reverse complement strand
ATCAAGTGCTGAAGCGCCTTACATACGCAGTGATCGGTGTCGCGCTGCTGCTTTCCGCGGGCGCGGCGGCCGCAGCCGAGTACAAGATCGGATTCGTCAATACCGAGCGCCTGTTCCGCGAGGCGGCCCCCGCCAAGCGGGCGCAGGCCAAGATCGAGAAGGAGTTCGCCGCACGGGACGCCGAGATCCAGAAGCTCGCCAAGCAGGTGCGCGACATGCAGGCCTCGCTGGACAGGGATGGGCCGACCATGTCGGACAACGATCGACGCAACAAGGAACGCGATCTCGCCAACCAGTCGCGGGACCTGCAGCGGATGCAGCGCGAATTCAGGGAGGACCTGAACCTCAGGCGCAACGAGGAACTCGCCAGCATCCAGGAGCGCGCGAACAAGGTGATCCAGCAGATCGCCGAGAGCGAGAAGTACGATCTGATTCTGCAGGACCCCGTCGTCTACGCGAGCCAGCGCATCGACATCACCGACAAGGTGATCAAGGCGCTCGCCGACAAGTAGCCGGCTCCCTGCGACCTGCGGTCCGCGCGATCGCGTCACGGTTCGCCGCCATGCCTTCCTCGACGCCGCCCGCAGGATTGCGCCTGGACGAGCTCGCGGCGCTCTGCGGCGCGACGGTCGCAGGCGACGGCGCGACGAGGATCGGGCGCGTCGGCACGCTGGAGCACGCAGGACCCGGCGACATCGCGTTCCTCGCCAATCCGCGCTACCGGGCGCAGCTCGCCACGACGCGCGCAGCCGCGGTGATCGTCGCCCCGGGCGACGCCGGCTCGACGACGCTCCCCCGGCTGATTGCTCCCGACCCGTACGCGACGTTTGCGCGCGTCGCCAACGTGCTGCACCCGCCCGAGCCCGCGGCGCCCGGCATCCATCCGACCGCGGTCGTCGATCCGTCCGCGAGCGTCGCGCCGACGGCGACCGTGGGGCCCTGCGCAGTGATCGGCGCGCGCGCGTCGATCGGCGAGCGTGCGTCCATCGGCGCCCACTGCGCGGTCGGGGACGAGGCGTCGATCGGCGAGGACGCGGTGCTCGACGCCAGGGTCAGCGTCTATGCGCGCTGCGTGATCGGGCCGCGCACGCTGATCCACAGCGGCGCGGTGATCGGCGCGGACGGCTTCGGGCTCGCCCACGTCGACGGCAAGTGGCTCAAGATTCCGCAGATCGGGCGCGTCGTCGTCGGTGCCGACGTCGAGATCGGGGCCAACACGACGATCGACCGCGGGGCGATCGACGACACCCGGATCGAGGATGGCGTCAAGCTCGACAACCAGATCCAGATCGGACACAACTGCAGCATAGGGGCGCACACGGCGATCGCTGGCTGCGTCGGCATTGCGGGCTCGACGCGCATCGGGCAGCGATGCCGGATCGGGGGTGCCGCGATGATCTCCGGACATCTCGACATCGCCGACGGCACGGTAATATCCGGGGCGACGCTGATCCACGAATCGATCACCGTGCCCGGCGTGTACACCGGCGTCTTTCCCGCGCTGCCGCATCGCGAGTGGAAGCAGGTGGCATCGCAGACGCGGCGTCTGCGCGAGCTCGCCGAGCGCGTCAAGGCGCTGGAGCGCGCGCTCGCCCGGTCGAGATCCGACAACAATGCGGGCTAGGGGAGGATAG
>DATGDG010000331.1:0-5738 GCA_035311025.1 Casimicrobiaceae bacterium | reverse complement strand
GCGGAGGAGCCCGACGACCTGCCGCCCGCCGTCGATGCCGGATTGGAGCGGTGGCAGGCGGTTCGCAAGGCCACGCCTGCGGCCTATCTGCTGCCGTCGACGCGCAAATGGGTCGAGAGCCTTCCCGACGACGTGTGTCCGAAGGTTCTGGCAAAGCGCTATCCGCGGATCGTGAACATGATCGCTGCGCAATGGAACGACCGGGGCGGGTGCCCGGAACTGTTCCAGGAACTCCTCGGCGATCGTCGGGGAGGGCGGGCCGGATTTCCGCCCGGAGCCTACCGCGACATCGTGGCCCTGCAGGAATACTGGTACAACGGCCACGGGCTGCGCTGATCGCGGGGCCGGTCGCGAAGCGGTGCTGCACGAATCGTGGGGCCGAAAGGTTGGGGCGCTGCGGGTCGGGCGCTGGACATGCGCGCTCAGTACCGCGCGCTGCCGGGTGTCCGCGGAAACGGAATGACGTCGCGCACGTTGGCGAGGCCCGTCACGTAGGCGATCGTGCGCTCGAAGCCGAGGCCGAAACCCGCGTGCGGAACGCTGCCGTAGCGGCGCAGATCCCGGTACCAGCCGTAATGCGCGGGGTCCAGTCCGGCTTCGGCCATGCGTGCGTCGAAGACGTCGAGCCGTTCCTCGCGCTGGCTGCCGCCGATGATCTCGCCGATGCCCGGCGCGAGCACGTCCATCGCCGCGACGGTCCTGCCATCGTCGTTGAGGCGCATGTAGAACGCCTTGATCTCCTTCGGGTAGTTCATCACGATCACCGGCTTGCCGACGTGGGTTTCGGAAAGGTAGCGCTCGTGTTCCGAATGCAGGTCGATGCCCCATTTGACCGGGAAATCGAACTTGCGCTGTGCACGCTCGAGGATGGCGACGGCCTCGGTGTAGTCCATGCGCACGAACTCCGAATCGACGATGCCCTGGAGCTTGGCGATCAGGCCTTTCTCGATGCGCTCGTCGAAGAAGGCCATGTCGTCGGCGCGCTCGGTCAGCACGGCCCGGAACGTGTGCTTCAGCAACGCCTCCGCAAGCGCCGCATCGTCGGCGAGGTCGGCAAATGCGATCTCGGGCTCGATCATCCAGAACTCCGCGAGGTGCCGGCTGGTGTTGGAGTTCTCGGCGCGAAACGTCGGGCCGAACGTGTAGACCTTCGCCATCGCCATGCAATAGGCCTCGACGTTCAGCTGACCCGACACCGTCAGGAAGGCCTCGCGGCCGAAGAAGTCCGCCCCGAAGTCGATGCCGCCGTCGGGCCGGCGCGGAAGGTTCGCGAGGTCGAGCGTCGACACCCTGAACAGCTCGCCCGCGCCTTCGGCGTCGGACGTGGTGATGATCGGGGTGTTGACCCAGAAGAAACCGTTGTCGCTGAAGAAGCGATGGATCGCCTGGGCAACCGTGTGCCGCACGCGCGTCACCGCGCCGATCACGTTGGTGCGCGGGCGCAGGTGCGCGACCTCGCGCAGGAACTCGAGGGTGTGCGGCTTGGGCTGGATCGGATATGAATCGGGGTCCTCGACCCAGCCGGCGACGCGGACTTCCGCCGCCTGCATCTCGAACGGCTGACCCCTGGCGGGCGACGGCACGATGCTGCCGGTCGCCTCGACCGCGCAGCCCGCGGTGAGGTGGAGCACCTCGTTCGCGTAATTCTGCAGCGTGCTGGGAACGACGACCTGCACCGGATGGAAGCCCGATCCGTCGGAGACGTGCACGAACGAAATGCCCGCCTTGGAGTCGCGCCGCGTTCGCACCCAACCCTTGAGGGTGACGGTGGCCCCGGCGGGCGCGCGGCCGGCAAGGATGTCGGCGCAGGTCATCGTGGTCATCGGAAACCTCCGGCAAAAAGGCGCAACTCTACCGCGGATGCACCTCGCGGTAATATTCAGGATGGTTGCAGCAACGTCAACCTGAGGCTGGCGCAGGCCATTTCCTGATCATGGCCGTCCAATCGCGTACCCATTCGCGGTCGCTGCGCGGCGCCGAGGTGTTCGATCTCGCGACCGGCGAGCGCCGCGCGGGCACCGGGACTTTGCGGATCGGGGTCGATCTCGGCGGAACCAAGACTGAGGTCATTGCGCTCGATGCCGACGGCCGCGAACGCCTGCGCCGACGCGCACGGACACCGCCGGGCGATTATCCCGGCACCCTGGACCTGGTTGCAGCGCTGGTCGCCGAGGCCGAGCAGGCCTGTGGCGTGGCGGCGGGCAGCTCGCGCGTGGGCGTGGGTACCCCCGGCTCGATCTCGCGTGCGACCGGAATGCTGCGCGGCTCCAACTCGGTATGGCTGAACGGCATGCCGGTCAAGCGCGACCTCGAGGCGCGGCTTGCACGCCCGATCGCAATGGCCAACGACGCGAACTGCTTTGCACTCTCCGAAGCGACCGACGGCGCGGGTTGCGATGCCGACGTCGTGTTCGGAGTGATCCTGGGCACCGGTGTCGGGGGCGGGCTGGTGGTCCGCGGCGAACTCGTCGACGGGCCCAACGGCATCGCGGGCGAGTGGGGCCACAACCCGCTGCCCTGGCCCGAGGATACGGAGCGACCGGGCCCCGAGTGCTTTTGCGGCCGGCGCGGCTGCATCGAGACCTGGCTGTCGGGTCCCGGGCTGGTCCGCGATCATCACGCCCGCGCACCGGGCGAGAGGTTGACCGCCCAGGACATCGTCGCGCGCGCCAGCGCGGGCGATGAACGCAGCGAAGCGACCCTCGCGCGCTACGAAGGGCGTCTCGCCCGCGCGCTCGCCCACCTGATCAACATCCTCGATCCCGGCGTCATCGTGCTGGGTGGCGGCCTGTCCAACGTCGACCGCTGGTACGAGACGGTGCCGCGCATGTGGGGTCGCTGGGTGTTCTCCGACCGCGTCGACACCCGCCTGCTGCGCAACGTCCACGGTGATTCCAGCGGCGTGCGCGGCGCGGCGTGGATCGCGGCATAGGAGCTGCGCGTGGCCAGGGTCGTGGCGCGCGCCGTGTGTACCACCGATGACACGCGCGTCGCCGCAGGCCCCTACATGCCGCTGTAGTTGGGCCCCCCGCCGCCCTCCGGCGTCACCCAGTGGATGTTCTGCCGCGGATCCTTGATGTCGCAGGTCTTGCAGTGGACGCAGTTCTGCGCGTTGATCTGCAGGCGGCGCGCGGGCGCCGCCTGCACGCCCTGCGCCGCGGCCTGCCCGCTGCCCGCGACGTCGACGAATTCGTAGACACCGGCCGGGCAGTAGCGTGCCTCCGGACCATCGTAGATCCGCAGGTTCACGTCGACGGGGACCGCAGGATCCCGTAGCTGCAGGTGCACCGGCTGGTCTTCGGCGTGGTTGGTGTTCGACAGGTACACCGACGACAGCCGGTCGAAGGTGACCACGCCGTCGTACTTCGGATAGGCGATCGGCGGCATCTCCGCGGCCGGACGCAGCGCCTCGTTGTCGGGCTTGTCGTGCCGCAGCGTCCAGGGCACGAGCTTGCCGAGGCCGAGGTCGTTCAGCCACATGTGGACTCCGCCATGCAGGGTGCCGGCCCACAGCCCGTAGCGCAGCCCGGGCTTGACGTTGCGCACCTTGTAGAGATCGTCGTAGACCCACGACGAGCGCCACGACGATGCGTAGTCGGCAAGCTCGTCGTGCGAGCGCCCGGCGCCGAGTGCCGCGAAGGCCGATTCGGCGGCGAGCATGCCGGTCTTCATCGCATTGTGCGATCCCTTGATGCGCGGAAGGTTGACGAAGCCGGCGGCGCATCCGACGAGGGCCCCGCCAGGGAAGCTGAGCCGCGGCACCGACTGCAGCCCCCCTTCGTTGATCGCGCGTGCGCCGTAGCCGATGCGCTTGCCACCTTCGAACAGCGGTCGGATCTCGGGGTGCAGCTTGAAGCGCTGGAATTCGTCGTAGGGCGACAGATGCGGGTTCGAGTAGTTCAGGTGGACGACGAAACCGACCGCGACGAGGTTGTCGTCGAAGTGGTAGACGAACGACCCGCCACCGGTCGCGCTGTCGAGCGGCCAGCCCTGTGTGTGCACGACCCACCCGCGTCGATGCCGCTCCGGCGCGACCTGCCAAAGTTCCTTGATGCCGATGCCGTACTTCTGCGGGTCGACGCCGTCGCGCAGGTTGAATCGCCGCATCAGCTCCTGCGACAGCGATCCCCGGCAGCCTTCGGCGAACAGCGTGTAGCGCGCACGCAGTTCCATCCCCGGCTGGTAGTCGGCCTTGTGCGTCCCGTCTCTTGCAATCCCCATGTCGCCGGTTGCCACCCCGATGACCGCGCCGCGCTCGTCGTAGAGGACTTCGGCTGCGGGAAATCCGGGGTAGATCTCCACACCGAGCTGCTCGGCTTCGGTGGCGAGCCAGCGACAGACGTTGCCGAGGCTCACGATGTAGTTGCCGCGATTGCTCATCAGCGGCGGCAGGGTCCAGTCGGGAATGCGCAGGGCCTTGCGCTCGGTCAGGACCAGGAAGCGATCCTCGGTGACCGCGGTGTCGATCGGCGCGCCGCGGGATTTCCAGTCGGGAATGAGCTCGTCGAGGGCACGCGGGTCGATGACCGCTCCCGACAGGATGTGGGCCCCGATCTCGGACCCCTTTTCGAGGATGCACACCGACACCTCGCGCGAGGCCTGCGCCGCGAGCTGCTTCAGGCGGATCGCCGAGGCGAGGCCGGCAGGCCCGCCGCCGACGATCACCACGTCGTACTCCATCGCTTCGCGTGTCATCGCGGACCTCGGGCGCCGGAGCGCAACAGTCGGGGGAGGGCGTCAATTATAATGAGGGCCCCGAGGAAAGCCCGCAGGTTTGCCAGATCAACGCGTACTCGTCCACACGTCGCTGCAGCCGGTACGCTGGGGCGACATGGACCTGCTCGGCCACGTCAACAACACCGTCTATTTCCGCTACATGGAGCAGGCACGCATCGAATGGGTCTATGCGCTGGCCCAGCGGCGGGGCTACGACGACGGCCAGGGCCCGGTGATCGCCAACGCGAGCTGCAATTTCGGCTCGCCGGTCGTCTACCCCGCGGACATCGAGGTTCGCATGTACATCGGCGATCCGGGACGGACGAGCATCGGCAGCTACTACGACCTGCGGGTGGATGGCCAGCGCTGCGCCGATGGCGCGGCGCGGATCGTGTGGGTCGATCGCGCCAGCGGGCGCCCGGTGCCGCTGCCCGAAACGGTGCTGGCGCTGGTGCGGGGACCGGCGTCGTGACGCCCTTGCGGCGGAGCATCCTGCGGCGATGAAGCTGCTCGCGATCCTCGCAGCGCTGGGAATCGAACAGTGGCGGGCCTTCGAATGGCGCGCCGCGATCGAGCGCGCATTCCGGGAGTATGCGCGCGCCATCGAGCAGAGGCTCAATGGCGGAACGCGCGGGCAGGGCATGGTGGCCACGGTCATCGCGATGGCGCCGCCGGTGGTCGTCGTGGCGCTGGTGTGGGCGCTGATCGAGCGCCTGCACCCGTTGATGGGTCTGCTGCTCGACGTGGCGGTCCTCTACCTGCTGATGGGCTTCCGGCACTTCAGCCACGCGATATCGCTGATCATCGTCGCGCTGAAAGGCGGGGACCTCGCGGCTGCGCGCCGCGCGCTGTCCGCCTGGCGCGGCGTATCGTCTTCCGAGCTTTCGAGTCAGGACGTCGCGAGGCTCGCGATCGAGCGCGGTTTCGCGGATGCCTACCGGCAGGTGTTTGCGGTGCTGTTCTGGTTTGTCGTGCTCCCGGGACCTGCGGGGGCGGTGGTCTACCGGACCGCGGCGCTGCTT
>DATGDG010000330.1:0-5979 GCA_035311025.1 Casimicrobiaceae bacterium | reverse complement strand
CGCAGCTCCTGCAGCGCGTCGCAGAGGGCGTGCACGACCTCCAGGTTTCGCTTCTCGGCGTTGCCGCCCACGTTGTAGACCTCGCCGGGCCTGCCGCGCGCGAGCACGGTCCGGATGGCCTCGCAATGGTCGCCCACGAAGAGCCAGTCGCGCACCTGCCCGCCGTCGCCGTACACCGGCAGGGGCTTGCCCTCCAGCGCGTTGGCGATCATGAGCGGGATGAGCTTCTCGGGGAACTGGAAGGGGCCGTAGTTGTTGGAGCAGTTCGTGGTGAGGACCGGCAGCCCGTAGGTGTGGTGCCAGGCGCGCACGAGGTGGTCGCTTGCCGCCTTGGAGGCCGAGTAGGGGCTGTTGGGCGCGTACGCGGTCGATTCGGAGAACGCGGGGTCCGTCTCGGCGAGCGTGCCGTAGACCTCGTCGGTGGACACGTGCAGGAAGCGGAACGCCGCGCGCTCGTCCGCCGGCAGCGTCTCCCACCACAGCCGCGTGCATTCGAGCAGCGTGCACGTGCCGACGATGTTGGTGTCGACGAAATCGCGCGGGCCCCGGATCGAGCGGTCGACGTGCGTCTCCGCGGCGAGGTTGACGATCGCCCGCGGACGATGCCGTGCGAGCAGGGCCGCCACCGCATCGACGTCGCCGATGTCGCCGCGGACGAAGACGTGCCGCGCGTCCCCGGCGAGCTTCGCGAGGCTGCGCAGGTTCCCCGCGTAGGTCAGCTTGTCGAGATTGAGGACCGGCTCGTCGTGGGCCGCGAGCCAGTCGAGGACGAAGCTCGAACCGATGAATCCGGCGCCGCCGGTGACGAGGATCATGAACGCGTGGGGACCGTGGGGACTGGGCCGGCGGGACAGTTGCGACCGCGCGAGTTTAGCATCGGCGACCGCGCCTCCTTGCACCCGGACGACGGGTGGGCGCGCGACCGCCCACCGGCCGGAAGGCGCACCGGCGTTCAGGTTCGGTGGTAGTCGCGATACCAGTCAACGAAGCGGGCGAGACCATCGGCCAGGGGCGTGCGCGGCGCGAAGCCGGTCAGTGCCTGCAGGCGCTCGATCGAGGCGAAGGTTGCGGGCACGTCGCCCGGCTGCATCGGCTGGTCGTTGCGGATCGCGCGCCTGCCGAGGAGGTGCTCGAGCATCGCGATGAACTCGTCGAGCTCGACGGCCTGGTGATTGCCGATGTTGTAGATCGCGTACGGCGCGCGGTCGCCTTCGCGCTGCGGGGGGATCGCCAGCACGCGCACGACACCCTCGACGATGTCGTCGACGTAGGTGAAATCGCGCTGCATCCGCCCCGCGTTGAACACCTGGATCGGCTTGCCTTCGAGGATCGCCCGGGTGAAGAGCATCGGCGCCTGGTCGGGGCGCCCCCAGGGACCGTAAACGGTGAAGAACCGCAAGCCCGTCGTCGGAAGTCCGAACAGGTGGCTGTAGCTGTGCGCCATCAGCTCGTTGGATTTCTTGGTCGCCGCGTAGAGGCTCACCGGATGGTCGACCGGCTGGTCCTCGGAGAATGGCAGCGCGTGGCTCGCGCCGTACACCGACGACGACGACGCGTAGACCAGGTGCGCGACCTGCCCGTGCCTGCAGCCTTCGAGCACGTGGCCGAACGCGACCAGGTTGTTGCGCAGGTACGCCTCGGGATTGACCAGTGAATGGCGCACACCCGGCTGCGCGGCGAGATGTACGATCGATCCGAATCCGCCGCGGGCGAACAGTGCCGCGCAGGCGTCCTTGTCGGCGAGGTCGACGTTCTCGAACGCGAAGCGCGGCCGACCGGCCAGCTGCGCGATGCGCGCCTTCTTGAGGTCGACGTCGTAGTACGGCTCGTAGTTGTCGACGCCGACGACCGCAGCACCCGCATCGAGCAGCGCGCGCGCCGTGTGCATGCCGATGAAGCCCGCAGCCCCGGTCACCAGCACGCGCCTGCCGTGGAAATCGATCGGGGTCATGGGCGCCGCAGTGTCTGGTCGAGGGCACGCAGCTTGGCGTGCTTGAGGAAGCTTGCGAACGCGCCGATGGCGATGTGGGCGAAGCCCGCCGCACCATCGAGAAAGCCGAGCCTGAAGACGTAGAAACGCAGGAACCGCGCAACCGGGGCCGCGGCCATCGCGACCGCCGAGCCGTGCTCACCGCGCGCATGGAGCATGTCGGCCTGCAGTGTCGTGTAGCGGTTCTGCTTGGCGATGTAACGCTCGATCGATTCCGCCGACGCGTGCATCAGGTTGCCTTCGAGGCGCCCGACGCGGCCCTCGACGATCACCCTCTCGTGCACCGGGTCGTCGCTCCAGCGCGCGCGGCGGCGGTCGAACAGGCGCGTCGTCCAGTCGGGATAGCCTTCGCCGTGCGCGAGCCAGCGGCCGAGGAAGCGGTTGCGGCGCGCCAGCGCGTATGCCGGGTGCGAAGGCTCGCCTCCGGCAAGCAGCGCCGCGATCGATCGCGCAAGCTCCGGCGACACGCGCTCGTCGGCATCGAGGCAGAGCACCCAGTCGTGGGCAGCCATCCGCACGCCGAACTGCTTCTGCGGCCCGAACCCCAGCCACGCCTGCGACAGGACACGCGCACCCGATCGCCGCGCGATTTCTACGGTATGATCCGCGCTGCCCGAATCGACGACCAGCGCCTCCGCGACGAACGGCGCCGACGCGAGACATTCGGCGATGTCGTCCTGCGCATCGCGCGTGATCACTACCAGCGAAATCGGAATGGGCCCGGGCATGCGTGACGGTCGAAACGCAACGGCGCCAGCCGGCGCCGCGGGTTCGGGAACCTTCGCGTTCGAAGAATTGGCGCGATTCTACGTGGTTTGCGGCCGGGCATCGCGGCATGGCAGCGCAGCGGCGAATGCCGCAAGCGTGGGGGCCCTCCTTCCATGAGCGCAGTTCTCGTCGTCCGCCCGTCGTCGCTGGGGGACATCGTCTACGCCTTGTCGATCGCCACCGACATCCGGCGCGAGCGCCCGGGGTTCGACGTCGACTGGGTCGCCGAACCGGGATTCGCGCCGCTGATCGGCCTTTGCCCCGATGTGCGGAGGGTCGTCCCGTTCAACCTGCGACGCTGGCGCCGCCATCTCGGCGCACGCAGGACGTGGCGGGAGATCGGCGATTTCGCGCGGGCACTGCGCGCGACGCGCTACGACGCCGTGCTCGACCTGCAGGAGCAGGTCAAGGGCGCGCTGATCTCGCGGATGGCGCGGGGCCTGCGCCACGGCTTCGACCGTGCCAGCATTCGCGAACCCCTCGCAGCGCTCGGCGACGACGTCCATCATCGGATCCCGCGCGACCTGCATTTCGTCACGCGTTGCCGCCGCCTCGCGGGGGCCGCACTTGGCTATGCGGTCGACGACATGCCGCGCTGGAACCTGCACCCGCCCGCCGACGTACCGTCGATTCCTGCGCAGCCCTACGTCGTGATGCTGCACGGGACGAGCCGCGACGAAAAACTGTGGCCGGAAGCCGACTGGCGCGCGCTGATCGAGCATTGCGAGCGGGCGGGCTATGCGAGCGTCCTCCCCTGGGGCGGCGCCGAGGAGGAGGCGCGCAGCCGCAGGCTCGCCGAGGGCTTCGACAGCGCGATCGTGCCACCCTGGCTCACCGTGCCGCAGGCCGCAGCGTTGCTGTCGAAGGCGGCGCTGACGGTCGGGGTGGACACCGGGTTCACACACCTGTCCGCGGTTCTGCGCACGCCGACGCTCGCCATCTTCTGTGTGACTGATCGTGCGCGCCATGGCGTTGCCTGCACGGGCACGCACGCGCGCGATCTCGGCGATGCCGGCTTCCCGCCCTCGCGCGACGAAGTGCTCGCGGCCGCCGGCCAGTTGCTGCGCGTTGCGCCGGACTGAACCATGGAGCGCGCTGCGCGGTGGCTCTACACGCTGCTGTGGTGGCTTGCGCTGCCGTTCCTGCCGCTGCGCCTGCACTGGCGCGCCCGGCGCGAGCCGGGTTATCGCGCGCGCATCGGCGAGCGCTTCGGCCGCTACGGCGGCGAGCCGGCGCACGAAACCCGCGGCAGGCTCGTCTGGATCCATGCGGTGTCGGTCGGCGAGACGCGCGCAATCGCGCCCCTGGTCGAGCGCCTGCGCGCCTGCAGTCCGGCGCCGTCGATCCTGCTGACGCACATGACCGCGACCGGCCGCGAGACCGGTCGCGCCCTGTTCGGCGATACCGTCACTCAGGCGTGGCTTCCCTACGACATCCCGTTCGCCGTCCGCCGCTTCCTCGCGCGCTTCCGGCCCGATGCGGGGCTGCTCGTCGAAACCGAGCTGTGGCCCAACCTCGTCGCCGCGGCAAGGCGCGCGAACGTTCCGCTCTATCTCGTCAATGCCCGGCTTTCGGAGCGCTCGGCACGCGGCTACGCAAGGATCGGCACGCTGTCGCGGCCCCTGCTGGCCGCCCTCGCCGGCGTCGCGGCACAGTCCGATGCAGACGCGACCCGGCTGCGCGCGCTCGGGGCGCGCGACGTCGCCGTCACCGGCAACCTCAAGTTCGACGTGCCGGTGCCCGATGCGATGCGCGAGCGCGGGCGCGAGTTGCGCGCCGCGATCGGGCAGGACCGGCCGGTCATCGTCGTCGCATCGACGCGGGAGGGAGAGGAAACCCTGGTGCTCGACGCCCTGTCGCAGCGCGGTGCGCTGCTTCCTGCGCGAACGCTGGTGATCATCGTCCCGCGGCATCCGCAGCGTTTCGACGCGGTCGCGGCGCTGCTGCGGGAGCGCGCGATCCCCTGCGCGCGGCGCAGCGACCGGGCGCCGGTTCCGCAGGATGCGCGCGTGCTGCTCGGCGACTCGATGGGCGAGATGTTCGCCTATTACGTGGCGGCCGACGTCGCGTTCGTCGGCGGCAGCCTGCTGCCGCTGGGAGGTCAGAACCTGATCGAGCCGATCGCTGCCGGGACGCCGACGCTGGTCGGTCCGCACACGTTCAATTTCGCGCAGGCGAGCGAGGCGGCGGTCGCGTCAGGCGCGGCGCGGCGCGTTCACGATGCCGAAGAGCTTCTCGTCGTTGCCGGGGAACTGCTCGCCGATGTCGGCGCGCGGAACCGGATGCGCGCGCATGCCGAGGCATTCCTCGCACTGCATCGCGGTGCAGTCGATCGGTTGTGGACCTGGCTCGCGCCGAGGATCGGCGTCGGCGCCGGGCGCACCACGCCTGCGGACGACGACGGCCGCAGCGGCTGACCGATGGGCGAGTCGACCGCCTGCAGCAATGCGCGGTGGTGCCTGCGTCAGCCCTGGAGCCGCCGGTTGATCTGCTGCAGGTCGTCGACCGAGAGCGTTCCGACCGCCGATTTGAGGCGCAGGACGCCGATCAGGTAATTGAAGTACGCCTGCGCGAGGTCGCGGCGTCGCTGGAACACGTTCTGCTGGGTGTTGAGGACGTCGAGGTTCGTGCGCACACCCACCTCCTGCCCGGTCTTGTTCGATTCGTAGGCGGTCTCGGCGGATACCAGTGCCTGCTTGAAGGCGCCCACCGATGCGACGGCGCTGGTGACCCCGGTGAACCCGATCTGGGCATTGGACAGCGCATTGCGGCGCGCGAGCTCGAGGTTCTGGCGCGCGCTGTCCTGCAGGGCAATCGCCTGCCTGACCCTGGAATTGACGAACCCACCTTCGTAGATGGGGACGTTCAGCGCGAGTCCGATGACTGCCTGGCGTGAATTGCTGTCGACGCCGATTTGAACGGTGCCGTTCGAGCCTTGCGCGTTGTAGCTGCCGACGAGGTCAAGCGTCGGCAGGTGTCCTGCGCGCTGCCTGTCGACCTCCAGCGTCGCGATGTCGCTGTTGTATTGCGCGATCTTCACGCCGATGTTGTCGGTCAGCGCATGCTGGACCCAGTAGTCCTGCGAATCCGGCGTGGGCAGCGGAGGTTCGAACGTTGTCCCCAGCCGCTTCAGCTCGGGCGGGTCGCGCCCGATGATCGCGCGCAGCGCCGTGCGCTTGTTCTCGAGGTCGTTCCTTGCCGAGATCTCCTGCGCGGCGATC
>DATGDG010000329.1:0-6647 GCA_035311025.1 Casimicrobiaceae bacterium | reverse complement strand
TGCGCGGCTCGGACCCCGACGCCGCGCTTTCCGCCGGCAGCCTCGTCGCGGCTGCGCAGCGCCTGCAGCCGCTCGCGGATCTTCCCTTCCAGCCCGCGCGTCGTGGGTTCGTAGAACGTCACGTCGGGCATGTCGTCGGGTAGATACCGCTCGCCGGCTGCGTAGGCATCGGCTTCGTCATGCGCGTAGCGATAGCCCTTGCCGTAGCCCAGGCCGCGCATCAGGCCGGTCGGCGCGTTGCGCAGCCGCAGCGGCACCGGTCGCGACCCGTCCTCGGCGATGAACGCGCGCGCCGCGCCGTAGGCGGTGTAGACGGCATTGCTCTTGGCCGTGCAGGCGAGGTAGATCACGCACTGGGCGAGCGCCAGCTCGCCCTCGGGCGAGCCCAGGCGCTCGTAGGTCGCCACGGCGTCGAGCGCCAGGGTCAGCGCGCGCGGATCGGCGAGCCCCACGTCTTCGCTCGCCATGCGGATCAGCCGCCGGCCGACGTAGAGCGGATCGGCGCCGCCGTCGAGCATCCGGCACATCCAGTACAGCGCGGCGTCGGGGTCCGAGCCGCGCACCGCCTTGTGCAACGCCGAGATCTGGTCGTAGAACGCGTCGCCGCCCTTGTCGAAGCGGCGCAGGCCGCGCGCGATCGTCGCCTCGACGAACGCGACGTCGATCGTGCTCCGCTTCGCTTCCGCGGCCGCCGTCGCGAGCTGCTCGACGAGGTTCAGCAGGCGGCGGGCGTCGCCGTCGGCGCAGGCGATCAGCGCGTCGCGGGCGGGGGCGTCGATCGCGACCCCGGGCATCGCTTCCGTCTTCGCGCGCTCGAGCAGTGCTCCGAGCTCGTCTGCCGTCAGCGGCTTCAGCACGTAGACGGCGGCCCGCGACAGCAGCGCGCTGTTGACCTCGAACGAGGGATTCTCGGTCGTCGCGCCGATGAACGTGAGCAGGCCCTGCTCGACGAACGGCAGGAATGCGTCCTGCTGCGCCTTGTTGAAGCGGTGCACCTCGTCGACGAACAGGATCGTCGGCCGTCCGGTCTGCGCGCGCACGGCCTCGGCCCGCGCCACCGCGTCGCGGATGTCCTTGACGCCCGACAGCACCGCCGACAGCGCGGCGAATTCGGCGTTGAACGCGTTCGCCATCAGCCGCGCGAGCGTCGTCTTGCCGACGCCCGGAGGTCCCCACAGGATCATCGAGTGCGGCTTGCCCGAAGCGAACGCGACGGCGAGCGGCTTGCCGGGTGCGAGCAGGTGGCGCTGGCCGACCACGTCGGCGACCGACTTCGGCCGCAGCCGCTCGGCCAGCGGCACGAGCGCGCCCTGTCCCGCAGGCGTCGTCCCGGATGCGGCCTCGGATCCGAACAGGTCGGCGCTCATCGCGGGCAGGCCATGCCGGGGCGGCTCGACGGACCCGGCGCGGCGCCGTTCACTCGCCGACGACGTCGGCGCCCGCGGGCGGCGTGAAATGGAACGTCGACGGCGCAAGCACCGGATTGCGCTTCATCGCGGTGAAATCGAGCGTCGTCGTCTGCCCGAACGCATCGGTCAGCACCATCCGGCGCGGCAGATCGCCGGCGAAGCCCAGCCGGATCTTCTTGAACTGGGAGTCGTGTGCCTTGGGGATCGCGTCGACGTATTCGAGACCGTCGCCGTCTCCCGCTGCGATCAGCGTGAAATTCTGCTCGAGCGCATTGTCCCCGGCGAGCAGTGCCGCCGGGGTCTCGCCGAGCGCGACGTCGAGCTTGCGCACGATCACCTGGTCGAGATCGTGATCGTAGATCCAGATCCTCGCGCCGTCGCCGACGATCAGCTGCTCGAAAGGCTTGTCGTACGCCCAGCGGAACCGGCCGGGACGCTGGAACGCAAAGCTGCCCGACGTCTTCTGGGTCGTGCGTCCGTCGCGGCGGACCACCGTCTGGGTGAAATCGCCTTCCGCGCTCTTCGTGCCTTCCAGGAAAGCGTGCAGCTGGTCTAGGCCCGATGCCAGCGCCGAGGGGCTCGCGAACGCCAGCGCCAGCAGTGCAGCGACGGTCACGCGCGCCATCACGCGCGCAGTCACGCGTCCCCCTTGCCTGCAGGCACGAGCACTTCGCGGTTGCCGTTGGACTGCATCGGCGACACCATCCCGGCGCGCTCCATCTGCTCGATCAGTCTCGCAGCGCGGTTGTAGCCGATGCGCAGGTGGCGCTGGACCAGCGATATCGACGGCCGCCGCGTCTTGAGCACCACCGCGACGGCCTGGTCGTACATCGGATCGGACTCGGCGTCGCCGCCTTCGACCGCGCCCGCGTCGTCACCCTCGCCCCCGGCGACGCCTTCGAGGATGCCGTCGATGTACTGCGGCTCGCCCTGGGCCTTCAGGTGCTCGACGACGCGGTGCACCTCGGCATCGGAGACGAATGCGCCGTGCACGCGCAGCGGGTAGCCGGTGCCCGGCGGCAGGTACAGCATGTCGCCCTGTCCCAGCAGCGTCTCGGCGCCCATCTGATCGAGGATGGTCCGAGAATCGACCTTGCTCGCGACCTGGAACGCGATGCGCGACGGTATGTTCGCCTTGATGAGGCCGGTGATGACGTCGACCGAAGGCCGCTGGGTCGCGAGGATCAGGTGGATGCCGGCAGCCCGCGCCTTCTGCGCGATGCGCGCGATCAGCTCCTCGATCTTCTTGCCGGTGACCATCATCAGGTCGGCGAGCTCGTCGACGACGACGACGATCAGCGGCATCTCGTCGAGCGGCTCGGGCGTCTCAGGCGTCAGCGAGAACGGATGGGTCAGCGGCTTGCCCGCCTTCTTCGCCTCCGCCACCTTCTGGTTGTAGCCGGCGAGGTTGCGTACGCCCATCTGCGACATCAGCTTGTAGCGCCGCTCCATCTCGCCGACGCACCAGTTGAGCGCGTTGGGGGCGAGCTTCATGTCGGTCACCACCGGCGCGAGCAGGTGCGGAATCCCGTCGTAGACCGAGAGCTCGAGCATCTTGGGATCGACGAGGATCAGGCGCACGTCGCGCGGCTCGGCCTTGTAGAGCAACGACAGGATCATCGCGTTGACGGCCACCGACTTGCCCGAGCCCGTGGTGCCCGCCACCAGCAGGTGCGGCATCCGCGCGAGGTCGGTGATCACCGGCTTGCCGGCGATGTCCTTGCCCAGCGCCAGGGTCAGCATGCCGTGGGCGTCGTTGTAGGTGGTCGAGGCGAGGATCTCGACCAGCTTGACGACCTGCCGCCGCGCATTGGGCAGTTCGAGCGCCATGCACGACTTGCCGGGGATCGTCTCGACGACCCGGATCGAGACGACGGACAGCGCCCGCGCAAGATCCTTCATCAGGTTGACGATCTGCGCGCCTTTCACGCCGACGGCCGGCTCGATCTCGTAGCGGGTGATGACCGGCCCCGGATACGCGGCCAGAACCTTCACCGACACGCCGAAGTCGGCGAGCTTGCGCTCGATCAGGCGCGAGGTGAATTCGAGCGTTTCGGCGCTGACCGCCTCGGTCGCCGGCGGCGCATCCTCGAGCAGCGACAGCGGCGGCAGTGGCGAATCCGGCATGTCGGTGAACAGCGGCCGCTGCTTCTCGCGTGCTGCGCGATCGGATCTCTGGACGGCGACGACCTGCGGGACCACGACCACCGGTTCGCGCGACGCCGTGTCCTCGCGGACGTGCTCGACTGCCGATTCGCGTTCAGCGGCGCGCTCGACGCCGATCCGGCGATCGAGCGCTGCGTCGCGCCGCTTGCGCAGGGTCACGATCGCGGTCTCGACGGCGGCGCCGATCTTCTCCATCACCTTGAGCCAGGACACGCCGAACAGCAGCGACGTGCCCACGGCAAACAGCGCGAGCAGGAGCAGCGTGGCGCCGTTGAAGCCGATGCCGCGCGCCAGCGCATGCCCGATCAGGTCGCCCAGCGCGCCGCCCGGCGCGAGCGGCAGTTCCACCGACAGTCGCCACAGCCGGATCGATTCCAGCGATGCGCTGGCCAGCAACACCAGCGCAAACCCGAAGCCGCCCAGTGCCAGCGGATGGTCGCTCGTGCGCTCGGGACTGACGACGCGACGGTAGCCCAGCACCACCAGCACGATGCCGCCGACGACCCACCACCACGCCGAGAAACCGAACAGGTAGAGCAGCAGGTCGGACAGCCATGCGCCGACGACTCCACCCCAGTTGCCCAACGGTGCTCCGGTCCCGGTGCGCGACCAGCAGGGATCGGTCGGCGTATAGGTGGCGAGGATCAGCGCGAGATAGAGGAACGCGACGACGACCAGCAGCCACCACGACTCGCGCACCAGACGCGCGATCCGCGGGGACACTTGGGGACCCGGATCCTTGGTCCGCCGCTTCTGGTTTGTATTTCTCTTGAAAAACATTGATTTGCCGCTATGACTTCATAAACGGCATTATAGCGATTCGGCCGCGGCCCGGCGAAAGGATTTCCGCGATGGGGACCACACTTGCGGCGGGGAGCCGCATCCCCATTTCCGTTAAACTGACCCGTTACGCATCGACGAGAACGCCATGCCCACCAAGCACGCCCGCCTGTTGATCCTCGGTTCCGGGCCCGCCGGATATACGGCGGCAGTATACGCCGCGCGCGCCAATCTCCACCCGGTCCTGATCACGGGCCTTGCCCAGGGTGGGCAGCTGATGACGACGACCGAGGTCGACAACTGGCCCGCCGACGCGGACGGCGTGATGGGGCCGGACCTGATGGCGCGATTCCAGAAGCATGCCGAGCGCTTCGAAACCGAGATGATCTTCGACCACATCAACCGGGTCGCGCTCCAGGAGCGGCCGATCCGGCTGTGGGGCGACAGCGGCGAATACACTTGCGACGCCCTGATCGTCGCCACCGGAGCATCGGCGCGCTACCTCGGAATCCCCTCGGAACAGGCGCACATGGGCAAGGGGGTGTCGGCCTGCGCAACCTGCGACGGCTTCTTCTACCGCAACCAGGACGTGGTCGTCGTGGGCGGCGGCAACACGGCCGTCGAGGAGGCGCTGTACCTGTCGAACATCGCGCGCAAGGTCACCGTCGTCCACCGGCGTGACCGTTTCCGCGCCGAGGCAATCCTCGTCGACCGGCTGCTCGCGAAGACCGGAGGGAACGGCAACATCCGCGTGCTGTGGAACCACGTCGTCGACGAGGTGCTCGGCGACGACTCGGGCGTCACCGGCGTGCGCGTCGCCGACGTCAAGTCCGGTGCGAAGCAGGACCTTGCGGTGCACGGGCTGTTCGTCGCGATCGGCCATACGCCCAATACCGGTATCTTCGAAGGCCAGCTCGACATGGCCGGCGGCTACATCCGCGTGCATGGAGGCAGCGAAGGCAATGCGACGGCGACCAGCGTGGCCGGCGTATTCGCCGCGGGAGACGTCGCCGATCACGTGTATCGGCAGGCGGTCACCTCGGCCGGGACCGGTTGCATGGCCGCGCTCGACGCCGAGGCCTATCTCGAGTCGCTCCCGGCGACGGCGGCCCCTGCCGTCGCAGCCGCGCACTGAGCCCCGGCGGCCGGCCGCGATGGCGAGCGGATGCGCGACCGGAACTGCCGACGCACGCGACCGATGGCCAAGCTCGCCGACCTCAAGGCCCTGATCGAGACCGCGCGGGCCCGGCATGGCGATGACCGGGCACCCAAGAAGCTGCCGGTCCGGCCCGCGGCGCCCAAGCGGCGGGTCGCCGCGGCCAAGCACGCCGACGGGGACATCGACATCGCCGACGCGTTCGCCGACGTGACACCGCTGCCGGCGAGGGATGCGGTCGCCCGCTTGCCCGAACGCCCTGCGCCGATTCCGCGCCAGCGCATCGAGGACGAGCGCGTGGCGCTGGAGCTTTCGAAATACGGTGCGGAACCCTCGCCCCACTCCTGGGAGATCGGCCAGGAGCTCGAGGCTGCGCAGACCTACCTGCGCGCCGGGCTCGGCAGCGACGTGCTCGCCAAGCTGCGTCGCGGCCACTGGGTCGTGCAGCGCGAAATCGACCTGCACGGGTTGATCGCCGACGAAGCGCACGATGCGCTCGCCGATTTCCTGGTCGATGCCCGCAACCGGGGCCTGCGCTGCGTGCGCGTGATCCACGGCAAGGGGCTCACCTCGCCCAATCGCGAACCGGTGCTCAAGGGCAAGGTGCGACGCTGGCTGTCGCACTGGGACGAGGTCCTCGCCTATTGCGAAGCGCCGCGTCACGCGGGCGGCAGCGGCGCGGTCGTCGTGCTGCTGCGCGGCCGCTGAATCAGCCGAGCGTGCGATGCGCAAGCGCGGGCAACCGGCCGCGCACGTCGGCGATGCGCGCCGGATCGATGTCGCCGACGACCACGCCCGGTCCTTCGGGTCGACTCGCGACGATCGTTCCCCAGGGATCGACCAGCATCGAATGGCCCCAGGTCCTGCGGCCGCCCGGATGCGTGCCTGACTGCGCCGATGCAAGCACGTAGCACTGGTTCTCGATCGCCCGTGCGCGAAGCAGCGTCTCCCAGTGCGCGGCGCCGGTCGTCGCGGTGAACGCTGCGGGCACGACGATCAGCGCCAGGTCGCCCAGGCGCCGGTAGAGCTCGGGGAACCGCAGGTCGTAGCAGATCGACAGGCCGACGCGCCCGCAAGGCGCCGCGAAGCTCGCCGGCGCCGAGCCGGCCTCGATCGTCCTCGCTTCATCGTAGTCC
>DATGDG010000328.1:0-3704 GCA_035311025.1 Casimicrobiaceae bacterium | reverse complement strand
AAGCCGGACAAGGGGACGATCAAAATCGGCGAGACCGTGAAGCTCGGGTACGTGGACCAGAGCCGCGATGTGCTCGACCCGAACAAGACCATCTGGCAGGAGATCACCGGCTGCCAGGAACAGGTGCAGCTCGGGAAAATGCTGATGAACTCCCGCGCGTACGTGTCGAGGTTCAACTTCGGCGGAACGGACCAGCAGAAGAAGGTCGGTGTGCTCTCGGGCGGTGAACGGAACCGCGTCCATCTGGCGCGCATACTCAAGGAAGAAGCGAATGTTCTGCTCCTGGACGAGCCCACGAACGACATCGACGTGAATTCCATGCGCGCGCTCGAAGAGGGGCTCGAGAACTTCGCGGGTTGCGCCGTCGTGATTTCCCACGACCGGTGGTTTTTGGACCGCATCGCGACGCACATGCTCGCCTTCGAGGGCGAGAGCCAAGTCACGTGGTTCGAGGGCAACTATCAGGACTACGAAGCCGACCGGAAACGCCGCCTGGGTGCGGCCGCCGAGCAGCCGCACCGCATCCACTACAAGCCGCTGACGCGAGCGTGAGGCGCGTCAGAAATGAAACACCCTCTCCGCCGCGATAGCGGGGGAGAGGGTGCCGAGCGAGAGCGAGGCGGGTGAGGGAGATGACTAGGCGGCGCGCTTCAGGTCGCGCTCGAGCTCGCGGAACGTCGCATGGATCTGCGCGATCGCCCAGGCGAGATCCTCCCGCGGGATGTTGAGCGGAGGCGCGATGCGGACGACGGTGCCGTGGGTGTCCTTGGACAGGATCCCTCGCGCAAGCAGCCGATCCACGACGGGGCGCGCGCCGATGTAGCGCGGATCGACCTCGATGCCGACGAACAGCCCGCGACCGCGAACGTCGCGGACGATGTGGCTGCGCAGGTCGGAAAGCTCGTCGAGCAGCCACGCCCCGAGCTCTGCCGAACGCTGGACCAGCTTCTCGTCCTCGAGCACGTCGAGGGCGGCGCTGGCGACCGCCGCCGCCAGCGGGTTGCCGCCGAAGGTGCTGCCGTGGTCGCCGGGATTGAAGACCCGCATCAAGTCGTGGGTTCCGACCAGGGCCGACACCGGCAGCAGGCCGCCCCCCAGCGCCTTGCCGAGAATGACGGCGTCGGGCCGCACCCCGTCGTGCCCGCAGGCGAGGAACCGTCCGGTGCGCCCGAGGCCGGTCTGGATCTCGTCGCAGATCAGCAGCACGCCGTGCCTGCGGCAGATCTCGGCGCAGCGCGCAAGATAGCCGGCCGGCGGCACGACGATCCCGCCTTCGCCCTGGATCGGCTCGACCAGGAATGCCGCGGTGCGCGGCGTGATCGCCCGCTCGAGCGCGTCCGCATCGCCATAGGGGATCGTCGACATGCCCGGCGGGAACGGACCGAAGCCGTCGCGATACTGCGGTTCCGTCGACAGGGCGATCACCGCAATCGTGCGGCCGTGGAAATTGCCCTGGCAGGCGATGATCTCGGCGCGTCCGTCGGGGATCCCCTTGACCTTGTGCCCCCATTTGCGCGCAGCCTTCAGTGCGGTCTCGACGGCTTCCGCGCCGCCGCTGGCTGGAAGCACGCGATCGAGCCCGGTCAGGCGCACGAGGCGCTCGAACAGCCGGGGCAATTCATCGTTGTGGTAGGCGCGCGAGGTGACGCCGAGCTGCTGTGCCTGGGCGATGAGCGCGCCGACGATCCTCGGATGCGCGTGGCCGAAGCTCACTGCCGAGTAGGCGCTCATCAGGTCGAGGTAGCGCCGGCCGTCGATGTCGGCCAGCCAGCTGCCTGCGCCGCGCGCGAGAACCACCGGCAACGGGTCGTAGTTGTTGGCCCCGAAAGCCCTCTCGCGGGCGATCAGGTCGGATGCGGCGTCGGACAGCGGGAGCGGGTTGAACGCGGGTTCGTGGCCCGTACGATTGTGCGTCGTCATTGCGTGCTCCTTGTGAAAGCGAGCCGTCCACGACGACGCAAAACCGGTCACGGGAGTCGCGCGGGCGGCGGGGAGCGCCGCCCGGGCTTGTGGCCCCGGTGCGCTCAGGCGTGTTGGAACGTGTTCCGACTTCGCCAAGTCATGCCTGAAAGCATAATCCCGAGGCAGCGACTCCGGCTAGTTGCGGCGCACAATGCTGAGCGGGCCCGAGCGCCCGCGGCAGCTCGATTGCCTCTCCAGCGCAGCGCGTTCAGGCACGCTGTCGTGCACAAAACCCGAGGATCGGGGGAATCTGCGCTTCGAAGCCCGAAAACGCGTGGTCTCCGCCGCCTTGCACGCACTGCGATGCCCCGGCGTAGAAATCGATCGCCTGCCGGTAATCGAGGACTTCGTCGCCGGTCTGCACGAGCAGCAGGTAGCGGGACGGCCGGGTGATGCGCGCGGTCGCGATCGCGCGCAATTCGGTGAAATGCGCATCGGTGACCTCGAAGGTTTCACCGGTGTGCATGTTCGTCTGGGTACCGGCGTGCGCCCGCAGGTCCTCCCAGGGCCTCACGGCGGGATTGATCAGCACGGCGGACGCGCCGAAGCGCTCGGCCGCGCTCGTCGCATAGAAGCCGCCCAGCGAGCTGCCGACGAAGCAGAGCCGTCCCGGCTCGACGGTTGCGGCGATCGCCGCGATCCTGGCCATCGCCGGCGCCGGCCGGTGGGGGAGTTCCGGAATGTGCAGGATCGGCCGCCGCGCTGCCGGCAGCGCGGCGACCGCTCTCGCCAGTTGCGTCGCCATGGCGCTTTGCGGCGACGAGCGGAATCCGTGCAGGTAGACGATCGTCGACCTCATCGGAATACCTTGGGCTCACGCGCCGCCGAGGGCGTCGAGCAGCTTGCCGTGCACGCCGCCGAAACCGCCATTGCTCATCACCAGCACGTGGTCGCCCACGCGGGCGTCGGCGACAACCGCCCGCACCAGGGCATCGAGATCGTCGAAGACCTGCGCCCGGGCGCCCAGCGGCGCCAGCGCGGAACCTGCGTCCCAGCCGAGGTTGGCCGCGAAGCAGTAGACGCGGTCGGCCTGCGACAGCGATCCCGGCAATGCGGCCTTCATCGTGCCGAGCTTCATGGTGTTCGACCGCGGCTCGAGCACCGCGAGGATGCGCCCGGCCGGCTGCGCCTTGCGCAGCCCGTCGAGCGTCGTCGCGATCGCCGTCGGGTGATGGGCGAAATCGTCGTAGACCTCGACGCCCCCCGCGCTGCCGCGCAGTTCCATCCTGCGCTTGACGCCGCGGAAGGATGCCAGCGCAGCAAGGCCGGCTGCGACGGGCACGCCGGCATGACGCGCGGCGGCCAGCGCCGCCAGCGCATTCATCCGGTTGTGACGCCCCGACAGCGCGATCTGCAGCGTCCCCGCAGGCGCGCCGCGATGTGCGATCGCGCCGTCGCCGGCGACCGTCCAGTCGAGAGGCAGCAGGCCGGGCGTCTGCAGGGACGGCACGACATCCGCGGGACCGAAGCGCTCGACTTCGCTCCACAGCCCGCGCGCGAGCACGCGAGCGATGCTCGCCTCCTCGCCGTTGGCGACGATGCGCCCGACCCCCGGCACCGTCCGGACCAGGTGGTGGAACTGGGTCTCGATCGCCGCCAGGTCGGGGAAGATGTCGGCGTGGTCGAATTCCAGGTTGTTCAGGATCACGGTTCGCGGTCGGTAGTGAACGAACTTGGATCGCTTGTCGAAGAACGCCGTGTCGTATTCGTCGCCTTCGATGACGAAGAATGCGCTGTCGCTG
>DATGDG010000327.1:0-1542 GCA_035311025.1 Casimicrobiaceae bacterium | reverse complement strand
CGCACCGGAACCGACAACGTCGGCGTCCGCGTCGGCGGGGATGCGATCGACTACGACAAGCTGGATCAACCCGCCGTGGTGCGGCGCGGCCGCCAGCCGGCGAGCGTCTCGGCCCCGGCGTTCGATGCCTCCGAGATCCCGGCTTTCCTGCGCAAGCAGGCGGACTGAAGGTGGCGTCGGCCTCCTCCCCCGCCTCGCTGTCGCTCGGCATCCTCTCCTCCTGGGGGGGGTCGGGGCGAGGGCGGGCGTGGGATTTCGCGGAGTGCTAAAATGAAAATTTTACCGATGCGCGCGACGCGACGCCCACCCGCGCGCCACCCTGTCGATCATTCGATGCTCCGGCAGCGCACACTGAAGACGACGATTCGCACGACGGGCGTGGGCCTGCATACCGGCGCGCGCGTCGAGTTGACGCTGCGTCCGGCGCAACCCGACACCGGCATCGTATTTCACCGCGTCGACCTGCCGCAGCCGGTCAGCATTCCGGCGCAGGCATCCAACGTCGGCGATACGCGCCTGTCGTCGTCGCTCGCCAAGGACGGGGCGACGATCTCGACCGTCGAGCACCTGATGTCGGCACTGGCAGGACTGGGCATCGACAACCTGCATGTCGACGTCTCCGGCCCCGAACTGCCGATCATGGACGGCAGCGCCGGTCCTTTCGTGTTCCTGTTGCAATCGGCAGGGATCGAAGAACAGCCGGCACCCAAGCGCTACCTGAGGGTACGCGCGAGCGTCGAGATGCGCGACGGCGACAAGTGGGCGCGCTTCGATCCTTTCCCAGGGTTCAAGCTCGACTTCACGATAGACTTCCCGCATCCGGTCTTCGGCAGCGAGAACCGCCACGTCGTCATCGACTTCGCCGAGCACTCGTACGTGAAGGAGGTCGCGCGCGCGCGGACCTTCGGCTTCATGCAGGACGTCGAGGCGATGCGCTCGGCGGGCCTCGCGCTGGGCGGCAGCCTGCAGAACGCGATCGTGCTCGACGAGACGCGGATCCTCAACGTCGAGGGCCTGCGCTACGACAACGAGTTCGTCAAGCACAAGGTGCTCGATGCGATCGGCGACCTCTACCTGCTCGGACATCCGCTGATCGGCCAGTACACGGCTTTCAAGCCGGGGCACGCGCTGAACAATGCGCTGGCCCGCGCGCTGCTCGCGCGGCCCGACGCCTACGATCTCGTGACCTTCGACACCGACGACGAGGTGCCGTCCGCGTTCCAGGACTGGGCCGTCAGCGCCGCCTGACGACCCGGCGTGGTCCTCGTCCGCCTCCTGCTGTTCATCGCGCTTGCCGCGATCGGCGTCGCGTTGCTGCTTTGGCTGGTGACGCGCGATCCGCGCTACCTGCGTTTCATCGGGCTGACCCTCAAGTTCACGATCATCGTGCTGGTCGCGATCCTGATGTGGTTCGCGGCGGAGCGGCTGCTGGGGCCGACGCTGGGAGCCTTGGTCTGACGCATCGTCAAATCCAAAACTCGGGACGCACCACGTTTTTCCAGAAACGTGGTGCGTCCCGAGTTTTGGGAGTTCAGCGCCCCC
>DATGDG010000326.1:0-5366 GCA_035311025.1 Casimicrobiaceae bacterium | reverse complement strand
GGCTGGCCGACCGGCGTCGTGCTCGCGGTGTGCGGAGCCGCGACGCTGTTCTGGCTGCTCGCGGCGACGCCGTGGGTGCTGTTCGGGTGGCAGTCCGCGACGCCCCTGGTGCTGGCGATCGCCGGATGGATCGTGCTGATGGGGGCCTTCGTCGCGATCGTCAACATGCAGGCGCGATCCCCGTGGCTGCTGCTGGCGGCGATGGCGATCGTCTGGATCGCCGACACCGCCGCCTATTTCACCGGACGCCGCTTCGGCAGGCACAAGCTCGCGCCGGGGATCAGTCCCGGCAAGACCTGGGAAGGCGTTGGCGGCGCCGTCGCCGCGGTCGCAGTCTATGCGCTCGCCCTCGCTCCCCTCGCGCCGTCGGCGGGGTATCGCGGCTCGCGGAGCATCACCACGCTCATGCTGTGGATCGCGTTCGCCATCGCACTCACCCTGCTCTCGGTGATCGGGGACCTCTACGAATCGCTGCTCAAGCGCCGCGCCGGTGTCAAGGACAGCGGCACGTTGCTGCCAGGTCATGGCGGCATCCTCGATCGCATCGATGCGCTGCTCGCGGCGATGCCCCCCGCGTCGATCGCGGCGCTGCTGTTCCTCGGGCGACCGTGATGCGCCGCCGCCTGACGCTGCTCGGTGCGACCGGGTCGATCGGCGACTCGACGCTCGACGTCGTCGCGCGTCACCCCGAGCGCTTCGAAGTGGTTGCGCTCGCCGCGCATCGCAACGCGGACAAGCTGCTCGAGCTCTGCCGCCGCCATCGGCCGCGCGTGGCTGCGCTCTATGACGTGGCGCGTGCGGCAGATCTCGCGCGCGCGCTTTCAGCCGAATGCATCGCGACGCGCGTCGTCGCCGGCCAGGCCGGTCTGTGCGAGGTTGCGTCGCTGGCCGAGACCGACACGGTGCTGGCCGCGATCGTCGGCGCGGCCGGGCTGCCGTCGTCGCTTGCTGCCGCGCGGGCCGGCAAGCGGATTCTCCTCGCGAACAAGGAGGCGCTGGTGATGGGCGGCGCGTTGTTCATCGAGGCGGTCGAGGCTGGCGGCGCATCGCTGATTCCGATCGACAGCGAGCACAACGCCGTCTACCAGTGCCTGCCCTCGCCGTATGCGCGCGATCCCGACGCAGCGGGCATCCGCCGCATTCTCCTCACCGCGTCCGGCGGGCCGTTCTTCGCCCGCACCGACGTCGATCTCGACCGCGTGTCTCCGGACCAGGCCTGTGCGCATCCGAACTGGTCGATGGGCCGCAAGATCTCGGTGGACTCGGCGACGATGATGAACAAGGGGCTCGAGGTGATCGAGGCGCACTGGCTGTTCGGCGCGGACGCGGACCGGATCGAGGTCGTCATCCATCCGCAGAGCGTCGTGCATTCGCTGGTCGAGTACGTCGACGGTTCGGTGCTGGCGCAGCTCGGGCATCCCGACATGCGCACCCCGATCGCGCAGGCGCTCGCCGCGCCAGAGCGCATCGACAGCGGCGTTCCGGGGCTCGAGCTCGCGCAGCTCGCGCAGCTCACCTTCGCCAGACCCGATCACGCGAGGTTTCCCTGCCTCGATCTCGCGTACGACGCGTTGCGCGCCGACGCCGGCGCGCCGATTGCGCTCAACGCCGCCAACGAGGTCGCGGTCGACGCATTCCTCGCCGGACGCGCGCGCTTCACCGATATCGCGCGCGTCTGCGCGGTCGCGCTCGCGCGGCGCAGCGTCGCTCGCATCGGCGATCTCGGCGACGCGCTCGCTGCGGACGCCGAGGCGCGGGCGATCGCCGGCGCCGAGCTCGGCCTTCCGGTGCGTTCCGGCGTGTCGCTGGGCGAGGGCATGGGGGCGACTCGATGACCGGGGCCGTCTACAAGATCGCCGCGTTCGCCGTGACGCTCGGGGTTCTGGTCGTGTTCCACGAGCTCGGCCACTACGTGGTCGCGCGGCTTGCCGGCGTCAAGGTGCTGCGCTTCTCGGTGGGATTCGGGCGCGTGATCTGGTCGCGCGTCGTCGGGCGCGACCGCACCGAATGGGCGCTGTCGGCGGTTCCGCTCGGCGGCTACGTCAAGATGCTGGACGAGCGCGAGGGCTACGTCAGCGCGCGGGACCTGCCGCGCGCATTCAATCGGCAGACGGTCTTCCGGCGCATGGCGATCGTCGCCGCAGGACCGATCGCCAACCTGCTGCTCGCCGCACTGCTGTTCGGGGCGACCTACGTCGCGGGCGTCCCGGGGCAGCGCCCGGTGCTGGCCGGGCCACCGGCCTCGAGCGCCGCGGCAGCTGCCGACATTCGCGCCGGTGACGAGGTCAGGGCGGTCGATGGCGAGCCGGTGCGCAGCTGGCAGGAATTGCGCTGGCGGATCGTCCGTGCCCAGGGCGCGCGCTCGGTGATCCTGACGCTGTCTCGCGCCGACGTTCCGAAGGTGCCGGTGGAGCGCGAGCTGTCGCTCGCGCAGCTGAAGGAGCGGGACTGGGATGGCGATCCGCTCGAGGCGCTGGGACTGCGCGCCGACCTCGGTCCCCCGGTGATCGACGGCGTGCTTCCGGGCAAGCCGGCCGAGATCGCCGGGCTGAAGGCCGGTGATCGCATCGTCGCGATCGACGGCAAGCCGATGAGTTCGCCGGGCGACGTTTCCGCGGCGACCAATTCGCATCCCGGGGCGAGACTCGTCTACCGGGTGCTGCGCGACGGCAAGCCGATCGACGTCCCGGTCACCGTCGAATCGGTCGAGCAGGACGGGCGCAGGATCGGGCTCGCCGGCGTGCGCCTGCGCGTCGATCCGGCGGCGGCCGAGCGCCTCGCCGTGACCGTGCGCTACGGCGTCGTCGATGCGCTCGAAGCAGGTGTCCGCAAGACCTGGGAGCTGTCGACGTTCACCGTGCGGATGCTCGGGCGGATCCTGGTCGGCGACGCGTCGCTGCGGAACATCAGCGGACCGCTGACCATGGCCGACATCGCAGGGCAATCCGCGCAGGCAGGCATGCTGGTGTTCGTCAGCTATCTCGCACTCATCAGCATCAGCCTGGGCGTGCTGAACCTGCTCCCCATTCCGCTACTGGATGGTGGGCATTTGCTGTATTATCTCGCCGAACTCATCAAAGGCAGTCCCGTATCCGACCGCGCGATCGAGGTCGGGCAGCGCATCGGCATGGCGATGCTCGCCGTCCTGATGGCCTTGGCGCTCTTCAATGACGTTTCCCGTCTGTTCTGACCTTCACCGGCGCAAGCGCGCCGGTCTTTCCCTCCCCGCGCTGCTCGTCGGCGTGATCCTGTCCGCGCTTTCCCTCGCGTCATGGGCGATCGAGCCCTTCGTCGTGCGCGACATCCGTGTCGAAGGCGTGCAGCGCACCGAGCCCGGGACGGTGTTCAACTACCTGCCGATCAAGGTCGGCGATCGCGTCGACGACCAGAAGATCTCCGATGCCGTCAAGGCCCTCTATGCGACGGGATTCTTCCGCGACGTCAGGCTGGAGGCGCAGGGCAACGTCCTGATCGTCGCCGTCGAGGAACGTCCGACGATCAGCTCGATCACGTTCGTCGGGAACAAGGAGTTCGACACTGCGACGATCACGAAGGCGATGAAGGACATCGGCCTCGCGGAGGCGCGGATCTTCGACCGGTCGATCCTCGAGCGCGCCGAGCAGGAACTGAAGAGGCAGTACATCACCCGCGGCAAGTACGGGGCCCAGGTCCAGACGACGGTCACGCCGCAGGAACGCAATCGCGTCGCGATCAACTTCACGATCAAGGAAGGCGATTCGGCGAAGATCGCCCGGATCAACATCGTCGGGGCGAAGGCGTTCACGGAAAAGCAGCTTCTCGACCAGATGACGCTGACCACGCCCGGCTGGCTCACCTGGTACACGAAGAACGACCAGTACTCGAAGCAGAAGCTCGCCGGCGATCTCGAGACGCTCCGCAGCTTCTACCAGAATCGCGGCTACCTGGAGATGAACGTCGATTCCACGCAGGTGTCGATCACACCGGACAAGGAACAGATCTACATCACGGTCAACATCACCGAGGGTCCGCGCTACACCGTCGGCGACGTGCGGATCGCAGGCGATCTCGTCGTGCCGGCGGCCGAGCTGGAGAAGCTGATACGGATCAAGACCGGCGACGTGTTCTCGCGCGAGAAACTCCAGCTGTCGGCCAAGGACATCAGCGACAGGCTCGGGGCCGAGGGATACGCATTCGCCAACGTCAACGCGGTGCCCGATCTCGACCAGAAGGACGCGAAGGCCTCGTTCACGTTCTACGTCGACCCGGGCCGACGTGCCTACGTGCGCAGGATCAACATCACGGGCAATTCGAAGACGCGCGACGTGGTCATCCGTCGCGAATTCCGGCAACTCGAGGATGCGTGGTACGACGGCCCGCGGATCGAGCGCTCCAAGGAGCGGGTGAAGCGCCTCGGCTACTTCGACGATGTCAGCATCGAGACCCCGCCCGTCCCCGGCTCGTCCGACCAGGTCGACGTCGATGTCTCGGTCACCGAGCGCCAGACCGGCAACCTGCTGGCCGGCGTGGGCTATTCGACCGCGGAAGGCGTGGTGCTCAACGGCTCGATCTCGCAGCAGAACATCTTCGGTTCCGGCAACGCGCTTTCGCTTGCCGTCAACACCGGCAAGTACAACCGTCAGCTGTCGATGGTCTTCACGCAGCCCTACTACACGGTCGACGGCGTGTCGCGGACGATCGAGGCGTACCAGAAGAACCTCGACCCGACCGGTCTCGCGATCTCCCAGTACTCGTCGCGCACGACCGGGGCGGCACTGGGATTCGGCGTGCCCGTCACCGAGACCGACACCGTCAACATCGGCGGCCGCTACGAGCACACGCGCCTCTCGCTGTTCGCCGACACGCCGCCGGTGTACAAGGATTTCGTCAACCAGTTCGGCAGCACGACCGACGCCTACATCCTGTCGTCCGGATGGTCGCGCGATTCCCGCGACGACATCCTCTATCCGATGCGTGGGAGGCTGCAGAGCGCACTGCTCGAGGTGGGGCTGCCGATCGGGGATCTGTCCTATTACAAGATCCAGTACACCCAGTCCTACTACCAGCCGCTCTACGGCGACCTGATCGGGATGATGCGCGTCGACCTGGGATACGGGGACGGGTTTTCGGGCAAGCCGCTGCCGTTCTTCAAGGCGTTCTTCGCCGGAGGCGGGGATTCGGTGCGCGGCTACGATACCGCGTCGCTGGGACCGCGCGACAGCTTCGGCAACGCGCTCGGTGGAAAGCGTAAGATCGTCGGCAATCTCGAGATGTTCTACCCGATCCTCAAGGGCGACAAGGCAGTGCGCGCGAGCGTATTCGTCGACGCCGGGCAGATCTACACGAATGGCAGCCAGCCGCAGTACGAGTCGTTCCGCTACTCGGCG
>DATGDG010000325.1:0-6179 GCA_035311025.1 Casimicrobiaceae bacterium | reverse complement strand
AGCACCGAGCCCTGGCTGCCCGAAAGCGGCGCCGCATCGGTCATCGCCTGCGGGGTGGCGGTGGTCCGACCGCGGCCGATGAAGCGCGCGCGGTCGGTCTCGCAGGAGACGCGCTCCCGCAGGTCCGTCCCATGTGCTGCCATCAGGTGGAACATGCAGGGGACCTGCTCGCCGCGGGACCGCGGCCGCCGTGTGCAGAGGATCGCGGAGCGGTGCGCGAGGATCTCGGTCTGGACGAAAAGGTTGCTGAACGCCGGGTGGAGCGCGTCTGCGGCCGGCGACGCGAGGACGACTTCCGCATAGCTCGTGACGTCCAGGGCCCTGCGCGTTCGCGAGCGGTTGGTGATGCTGACGCGGCGCAACTCGATGTCGTCCTCGGGCGAGACGACGATCTCGGTATGGGTCTCGATGTCGTGGTCGCGGCGGCGGAATTCAGCCCGCCCCTCCGAGAAGATCGCCTGGTAGCTTTGCGCCCGCTCGAGTGTCGGCTGGTGCGCGGTGGACCAGAACTCGCCGCTTGCGGCGTCGCGGATGTAGCAGAAGGTGCCCCGGTTGTCGCAGGTGCTGTCTTCGCGCCAGCGCGTGACCGCGAGGTCCTTCCAGCGGCTGCTGCCGCCGCCGGCATTGGTGACCATGACGTGGTAGCGGCCATTCGACAGCAGCTGCACCTCCGGGATCGGCGTGTCCGGGCTCTCGAGCACGCGCACCGGCGTTTCCGGACCGCCTGGAATCGCGCGGATGGCGGAAAGCTCACCGGGATGCGAATCGAACACCGCGCTCTTGGGAATGCGCTCATGCAACAGCAGCATCGTCGCCTTGAAGAGCGGATCGGACTCGAAGCGCCGCTGCATCGGGCGATCGAGCAGCACATGGGCGAGCGAGAGCAATGTCATGCCCTGGTGATGAGTCATGAACGAGCGCACGACGGCGCTCGACTGCCCGCGCGGCAGGCGCGAAGACGTGTAATCGATCGCCTCGTACATGCCGAATCGCCCCTCGACGCCGGCGGCCGCGAGCCGCTGGAGGTTGAGGCACGCCGCCTCAGGTTCGACCATCAGCGCGAGGGCGGATGCATAGGGCGCAACGACGAGGTCCTCTGCCAGTCCGCGTTTCAGACCCAGGCCGGGCACGCCAAAGGCGCGGTACTGATAGTTCAGACCCGCGTCGACGCTGTTGTAGCCGGATTCCGATATTCCCCAGGGCACGCCACGCTGGTTTCCGTATGCGATCTGCCGCTCGACCGCGATGCGACAGGTCTGCTCGAGCAGCGAGTCTTCGTACGAAGGCATCACCAGGACCGGCATCAGGTACTCGAACATCGAGCCGCTCCACGACAGCAGGATCGGCCGGCCACCCGCGTTCGTGAGCCGGCGTCCGAGGGCGAACCAGTTCTCCTGCGGCAGTTCTCCCTGGGCGATCGCCACGAAACTGGACAGTCGTGATTCCGACGCCAACAGGTCGTAGAAGCCGGGATCGCGTCGGCGCTCGCCCACGTTGTAACCGATGGCCATCAAATGACGCGCGCTGTCGTACAGGAAGCCGCAGTCCATCCGCGCCAGGCCATCGGCTCGCCGCGCAAGGCGCTCGAGTGCCGCGATCGAGTCCCGCGCGCGGCGGCTCGCTTCGGCGAGAGCGCGCCTCGACGCCTCGAGCCACGCCTGCTCGTTCGACGCCGCAGCACCGGCGAGTCGATCCTCGATGGCCGGCGACATCTGCGCGTCCAGTGTCGCGAGCTCACGCAGCGTCGGGATCCCGCCGATGCGTAGGAGGGGTTGAAACCCACTCGGCGCAGCCGGCAGCGCGAGCCAGGGGAGAAGGGACAGCAGCTCGTCCCGCATGCTCCGGCATTGCCGGACCAGCGCGCGCGTCCACCACTTCGTCTCGCTCCCGGCCGCGGTCGCATCGCCGTCATCGGGGCCGGTCCCGAAGTGTGCGGCGACCTCGGCAGCGCCAGCGGTCAACCGCTCGAGCCACTGTCGTGCGGCTTCGATCGTCGCAGGATGGGAATCGTAAGCGGACTCGAGATCCCGCCGCAGGCTTGCCAGCGGGGCTGCGCCGGCGTCGCCCGCAGCCTCCGCGAGGACGTGGAGCGTATCGCTCAACCCATCGAACCATTGCTGTTCGAGGATCTTCCGATCCGGAATGGCGAGCAGGCCGATGCGCAACGTCAGCAGATGGCCCGCCAGATTCCCGCTGTCCACCGACGAGACATAACGGGGCTGCAGCGGCTGCAGCGTCTTCGTGTCGTACCAGTTGTAGAAATGGCCCCGGTACCGCTCCATCGCCTCCATCGTGTCCAGCGCATTCGTCGTGCGCAGGATCAGGGTTCCCGCCGGAATGTAGCCGAAGTCGTAGGCGGCCAGGGTAGCCAGCAGCGAAAGTCCCATGTTGGTCGGCGACGTTCGATGCGCGACCACGGCGACCGGATGCTCCTGATAATTGTCCGGTGGCAGCCAATGATCGTCCGCGCCGACGAACGTCTCGAAGAATGCCCAGGTCTTGCGTGAAAGCTTGCGAAGGAAAAGTGCCTGCTCGATGGTGAGCCTCGCCTCACGGCGTGGAAGCGGCCGGCTGATCCACCACGCGATGACCGGCGAGGCGAACCACAGGCACAGTACCGGCGCGCCCACCGCCAGCGCGCCCGGCGCGACTGCCGCGGATGCAATCCCCGCGGCCGAGGCAACGACCGGGGCGATCCACATCGACCTGCAGGACTCTGCAAGGTCGGCGCGCCCGGTCGGATCGACGCCCTGGCCCGACCCGCGCGCCTCGTCCCGCGATGGCGTCCACTCGAGCAGCCGCCGATGGCTGACCGACAGCCGCCACACGGTCCGTGCGACCGCATCGAGGTTGACCGACGCCTCGTAGGGAAGGAATGCGAGCGTCAGCGCCTGCTGGGAGAACGCACGGGCGGAGTTGCGCATCGTCGCGGCGAGATGCTGCTTCAGCAGCACTTCGTCGGGCTTGCGCATCACGTCCAGCACCGAAGCGCAGACCGCCGGAATCAGGAGGACCCCGATCACCACGGTGGTCCAGAGCCAGGGCGCCGCCAGCGCGGTCCATCCAAGCAGCAGCAGCAGCGTCAAGGCCGCCGGGACCAGACTGCGCCGCAGATTGTCGAGGAGCTTCCATTGCGACAGTCCCGACAGCGGGTTCTTCTCCCGGCGCCCATCGCCGCCGGGCACCTGCGGCAGCAGCCAGGCAGCCAGCTGCCAGTCGCCGCGAACCCAGCGATGCCGGCGCTTGATGTCTGCGCTGTAGCGCGACGGGTACTCCTCGTACAGCTGGGCGTCGCTCATCAGGCCCGACCGCGCATAGCAGCCTTCGAGCAGATCGTGGCTCAGGATCCGGTTCTCCGGGAAGCGCCCTTCGAGCGCCCGCTCGAAGGCGTCGACATCGTAGATCCCCTTGCCGATGAACGAGCCTTCTCCGAACACGTCCTGGTAGACGTCGGAGACCGCGCGGGTGTACGGATCGATGCCCGCCTCACCGGTGTGCAGGCGCGCGTACCGCGAACGGTTCGCCGTGGGAAGACTCGCGCCGACGCGGGGTTGCAGGATTCCGTAGCCCCCGGTCACCATGCGATTGCGAGCGCGCCTGCCCGCCGCTTCGAATCGGGGACGGTTGAGTGGATGCTCCATCGCGCCGACGAACTGCCGCACCGCGTCGCGGGGCAGCTGCGTATCGGTGTCGAGCGTGATCACGTACTTCACCTCCGACAGTGCCGACGTGTCGCCAACGACGAGCGAGAAACGCTCGCGCGCGCCTCCACGCAGGAATGCATTGAGGTCGGCGAGCTTCCCGCGCTTGCGCTCGTAGCCCATCCACAGCCGTTCCTGCGGATTCCAGCGGCGCGGACGGTGCAAGAGCAGGAAATGGCCACCGTGGCGACCGCCTTCCGCTCCTTCGGTCGCACTTGCGTATTTCTGGTTCAGCGCTTCGATTCCCTGCCGGGCCAGCATCAGCAGCGAACCGTCCTCGGGCAGCGTTTCCTCGTGCGCATCCTGGAAATCGGTCAGCAGCGCGAAATGCAGATGGTCATCCCGATTGGCCAGGAAGCGCACTTCGAGCGTCTCGACCAGGCTCTCGATGTCTGCGGCACCGGTCAGCATCGTCGGCACCACGACCAGCGTGCGCGCCTTCGACGGAAGACCGTGCGAGAAATCCATTCGCGGCAGAGGACGCGGCGCGACCAGGAGCGTCGCCAGCCAGTTCACCATCGCCACTGCCAGCTGACTGGCGGCGAGGAGCGCGAGGATTCCCGTCGACATCAGCAGCACGCCGGTCGCGCCGCTGGCATGGGCCGTCGCCACCAAGGCCCAGGTCAGGCTACCCGTGGCCAGCGCGATCGCGCCGAGGTACACCAGCAGCGGGACGCGCCCCGCCGCACGCTTGACGGCTTCGCCAGGGGGAACCCGCATCTCGACCGCCCGTTCGAGCTGGCCGCGCCCGCTGTCGATCAGATAGAAGCCGACATGGGACGCCGGCTCCGACCGGTTGCCATTGCCGGCATTCCGCGCCGCGGCTTCATGCGCGAGCTGGATCGCCTTGCGCGCCACTTCGGTTTCGGACAGAGGACTTCGCTTCGCGATCTGCTCGACGACGTGTCGGTAACGGTCGCGCGTCGCGAAATCCATTTCGCCGTAGCACCCGCCCGGATCCTCCCGCAGCTTCTGCTCGACGAAGCTCATCGCCTCGACGAACTCGCTCCAGTCCATCGATCCGAGGAACCGGAGGCTGCCTATGCTGTTGCTGATCGAGACCTGGTCGCCCGCCTGTTCCTGCGTCTCCGACTGCACCAGCTGCTCGATCGTCAAGCCCGACTCGAAGAGCCGCTGCTCGATCCACGTGAGCGGCAATGCCAGCGCCGGGCTTTGCCCCTGCAGCCTGCGCGCGAGCTCGGCGACAAACGAGCTCACCATCGGCGGGCTCGATCGCGCCATGTCGGCGATGACCAGAATCAGGCTCTTCGGGTCCTGCTCGGCGACCTCCATCATGCGGTCCGCCCACGCATCGGCCCGATTGCGGTCGATCGTGCCGGCCGCGATGCGTGCTCCGACGCGGCGCAGATTCTCGATCAGCGCCAGCCGCAGCATGATCGGAAAGGCCCACAGTTCGCCCAGCCTGAGGGGCGACACCGTCTGGTAGGCCGCGACGAACCGGGTGAGGCTCTCGGCGTCCACCCGGCCGTCGCCATGCGAGATCGCCTCGAGCGCGAGGTCGTATACGCGCGGAAGCCGGGCCGACGCGCCGAGAGCCAGCCCGGGCAGTTCCCTGCTGTACCCTTTGGGCAGGTGCCGCTTGGCCGTGCGGATCTGCTCTTCGATCAGATAGAAGTTGTCGAGCAGCCATTCCGCAGCGGGCGTGATCCTGCGATTCGCCGTGACTGCTGCCGTCAGCAGGCCGCAGACGTCGTTCAGTACGTCTTCATTCTCGGCCAGGCGTGCCAGAAGCTGATCGGAAGCGCGCTCCCGCGCCAACCGGTGCGATCCGGCGAGACTCTTCCCATGCCGCTCCATCTGGTCGGCGCTGAACAGCTCCGCGCGCAGCGGCGCTTCCTTGCCGGCGAACTTTCGCGGCGCGCGATCGCGCACGGCGCGGCCGAATATGAGCGAGCGGATTCGCATCGTCCGAGCGGCGTCCGTTACCGAGAGCCCGTCCGCCGGGGGCGCTTGCGCCGCAGGATCTCGGCGCGGAGCTCAGCGAACTGCTTCCGGGTCTCGGCCTCGAGCATGAGAGTCCCGATCAGCGGCGGGATCCAGCGATCGGGTATGAATCGACCGTGATTGGTGATCCGTGTCGCATTGCCTTCGGCGGTGAGGCGGGTCGTGAAGTCCGACATCTTCATGTCGCCGCGAACGAGCCTCGATCGGATCTCCCGCAGTGGCACGAATTCGATCTCCCGTACGTTGTCGAACTTCAGGTCGATGAGACCGAACCTCAGACGGCTCGTCTGGGCCACCTCAAAGTGATCGCTCGCGTGATGGATGATACGACTCATGGTCAGGTTGGAGACGAACTCCGACATGTGGTCGTAATCGGTCAGAACATTCCATGCCTCCTGCGGGGTCGCGTCGACGGCAAGGTCCACGTCGACCACGTAGGCCTCGCCGTCGCGATGGATGGCCACTGCGATATCCCGGGAGTCGGACGGAGCGGCCAGCGCAACGGCGGGGAAG
>DATGDG010000324.1:0-3842 GCA_035311025.1 Casimicrobiaceae bacterium | reverse complement strand
CGCGAGATCACCGCCGCCGACTGGGCGTTCTTCTTCGAGTGCTACGAGCGGACCTACGCGGCGCATCACTCGACGCCGTACCTGTCGCTCGAATTCTTCGAGCGCATCGGCGCGACCCTTCCCGACCACCTGCTGCTGGTGCTGGGATCGCGGGAGGGCCGACCGCTGTGCGCAGCACTCGACGTGCACGACAGGCACACGCTCTGGGGGCGCTACTGGGGCACGCGCGAATACGTGCCGGGCCTTCACTTCGAGGCCTGCTACTACCAGGCCATCGAATTCTGCATCGAGCGCCGCATCGCCAGCTTCGAGGGCGGCGCGCAGGGCGTCCACAAGCTCGCGCGGGGGCTGCTCCCCTCGCCGACGCGCTCGCTGCACGCGATCGCCGACCCGGCGTTCTCGCGGGCCATCGCCGACTACTGCGCACGCGAGCGCGCCGACGTCGCCCATTCGATCGACGAGCTCGAGACCAGCACGCCGTTCCGGCGCAGCACCCTATGAACCCATCCGACGAACGCGACGCGATCGCCCTCGCGCGCTCGGGCCCGGTTGCGACACTGAGCTTCAACCGCCCCGCGACCCTCAACGTGCTGGACATCGCGATGATGGACGCACTGATCGCGCATACGGCCGCACTCGCCTCCGATGCGTCGCTGCGGGTGGTCGTCCTGCGCGGTGCCGGGCGTCATTTCATGGCCGGCGGCGACCTGCGCACGTTTGCCGCCATGCTCGCAGGCGAGCGCGCAAACCTGCGACGCGAATTCGAGGACATCGTGCTGCGCGTGCAGACGGTGATCGAGCAGATCCACCGGATGCCGCACGCGGTGATCGCGGCGGTCCGGGGCGCGGTCGCGGGATTCGGACTGTCGATTGCCTGCGCCTGCGACCTCGTCGTCGCGGCGGACGACGCGGTATTCGCGTCCGCCTACCGCAACATCGGCCTGACCCCGGACGGTGGCGGCACGTGGTCGCTGCCGCGGATCGTCGGGATGCGCAAGGCGCTCGAGATCTACCTGCTGGGCGAGCGCTTCGGCGCCGAGGAAGCGCTGCGGATCGGGCTCGTCAACCGCGTCGTCGAAGCCGGGAGGCTCGACGCCACTGCGGACGCATGGGCACGGTCGATCGCCGAAGGCCCGAAGCTCGCGCTGCGCAACGTCAAGCGCCTGCTGCGCGACTCCGCGGACCGCAGCCTTTCGCAGCAACTCGATGCCGAGGCGCGCAGCTTCGGTGCCTGCGCGGTGACCGGCGATTTCGCCGAAGGCATCGAGGCGTTCCTCGCAAAGCGCCCGCCGCGATTCGATGCCTGAGCCGGGCGCGGGTCCACAGCGCGCCGCGGGGCTGCGCCCCGTCCCGGACCTTCAGTGATCGTCGTCGCTGTGGACCGGGTTCTCGCCCGGAGGCGCGACATTCCCGTCGACCTCGCCGCGCGGACGTTGCGGCCGCCTCGGGTGACCACCCTGACCGGGGTGACCGTTGGCGCCGGGGCCGCCGGGTCGCCTGCCGGGACCTTGCGGCTTCCCGAATCCCTGGCCCGCCGCGTTGTGTGCCCGCGGACCGCCCCGATGCCGCGGCTGCGCGTCGGCGCCGTAGCCCTGCGGCCTGCCGCCGGAAGCGCCGGGGCCCGTGCGGCCGAAAGGCATCGCGTTCGCGTTGCTCTGCGGCTGCACCTCGTCGAAGTTGTGGCGCTCGCGCGCAGCGCGCGCCGGGCGCTCGCCCGGACCGTCGGGCCCCGGGCGCGCGTGCGCGACAAAAGGCGCGCGCTGCGGGTCGTGCACCGGGCGTGGCCCCTTCTTGCCCTTCGGGTGCCCGGGTCCTCCCGGGCGCTTGCCCGAGGGCCGCGAACCCGGTGCGGGCCCCGACGGATGCGCGTGCGGCCGCCCGCCTTCGTGGGCGCCGGCGGACGCACCGCCGGAAGGATGCGGTCCGCGCATGGCGCCCGGACGCGCCCCCTTGCGCGCGTCGTGGCGTCCGCCACGACCGCCGGGACGCTCCTGCTGCTGCGGGCGTGCCTGCCCTGCAGCGCGCAGTCCGGCGGCGGCGACGATCGCATTGACGTCGTTCGCCTCGAGCTCCTCGAGGTCGCCGCGCTTCAGTCGGGTGGGCATCGCCAGCTTCCCGTAGCGGACCCGGATCAGCCGGCTCACCATGATGCCCAGCGCCTCGAACAGACGCCGCACCTCGCGGTTGCGCCCTTCCTTCAGCACGACGCGGTACCAGTGGTTCGAGCCGTCCTCGTCGCCGCCGCCGTCGGCGACGCTGTCGCAGCGCGCAGGGCCGTCCTCGAGCTCGATGCCCGAGGTGAGCGCGTGCATCTGCTCGTCGGTCAGGCGTCCCATCACGCGCACCGCATACTCGCGCTCGACCTCGTAGCGCGGGTGCATCAGCCGGTTGGCGAGCTCTCCCGAATTGGTGAACAGCAACAGGCCCTCGGTGTTGTAGTCGAGGCGGCCGACGTTGATCCACTTGCCGTTGCCGATCGACGGCAGCTTGTCGAACACCGTCGCGCGCCCTTCCGGATCGTCGCGCGTGACGATCTCGCCGGCCGGCTTGTGGTACATCAGGACCCGGGCGCGCGGCTCGGCGAACCGCACCTTGACGAGTTCGCCATTGATGCGGACTTCGTCCCCCGGACCCACCTTCTGTCCGACCTCGGCCGGCATCCGGTTCACCGTGATGCGCCCGGCGAGGATCATCTCCTCCATCGCGCGCCGCGAGCCGAAGCCGCAGCTCGCCAGCACCTTGTGCAGGCGTTGCGGCTCGTTGAAGACCTCGTCAGTGGAGCGTTTGTGTTTCGGAGGCGGCAGGCTCTCCGCGATCCGTTGCAGCGCCAGGCTCGGCTGTTGGATCGGACCCGAGGATCGGGCTCGCGAGTGCGCTTGGCGCCTCGGCGGCCTTGGTGGGGGCATCAGGCATCTCCAGAAGGTGTGAGGAATCGAGGTCGGCGAGCGGTGGCAGCTCCGCAATCGAACGCAGGCCGAGATCGTCGAGGAAGGCGCGGGTCGTCGCGTAGAGCGCGGGACGGCCCGGCGTTTCGCGATGACCGACCGCCTCGATCCATTGCCGGTCCTCGAGCGTCTTGATGACATTCGTCGAGACGGCAACGCCGCGGATCGCCTCGATGTCGCCGCGGGTGACGGGTTGCTGGTAGGCGATGATCGCCAGGGTTTCCATGACCGCGCGCGAATAGCGCGCCGGTTTCTCCGGCGCGAGCCGGTCGAGATAGGACTGGACCTCGCGCTTGCCCTGGAAGCGCCAGCCCGAGGCGACCTGCACCAGCTCGACCTTGCGCGAACTCCATTCGCCGGCGATTTCCTCCAGCAGCTTGCGCACCGTCTCGGAGGTGAGCGGCGGATCGAACAGTTTCGCGAGCTGCGCTACCGGCACCGCCTCGCCGGCGACGAGCAGCGCGGCTTCGAGCACGCCCCTGGCTTCGGCGAGATCCGACACGGGCGCCTGGTCCTGCTGCGTCTCGCGCGGATCCTGGTCGCCTGATTGGACTTCGCTCATTGCGGGTCGCCCTCGAGGGTGAACGGCTTCTCGCCGCGCAACTGCACGTGGATGGGAGCGTAGGGCTCCGCCTGGGCGACGCTCACCAGCTGCTCGCGCGTCAGCTCGAGCAGCGCCAGGAACGTCACCACGAGGTGCGGGACATCGGCATGCTCGGCGAACAGCGCGGTGAACTCCATGTAGCGGGCCGGTTGCAGCAGCTTCAGGACCCGGCTCATCTCGAAGCGCACCGAAAGCTGCTCGCGGGTCACCAGATGATGGCGATTGGCGCGCGCCCGCGCAACGAGTCCCGCCCATGCCGCCCGCAGGTCGTCCGGGGACACGTCGGGCAGGCG
>DATGDG010000323.1:0-3218 GCA_035311025.1 Casimicrobiaceae bacterium | reverse complement strand
GACGTGCCGCACCCACGCCGGCTGGTTGCGCCTGCCGCGATGCGGCACCGGCGCCAGATAGGGGCTGTCGGTCTCGATCAGCATGCGATCGAGCGGGACACGCATCGCAACGTCCTTCAGCGCCGAGGCATTCCTGAAGGTCACGATCCCGGAGAACGAGATGTGGAAACCGAGATCCATTGCCGCCTGCGCGACGTCCCAGGTCTCGGTGAAGCAGTGCATGACCCCGCCCGCCTCGTCGGCGCGCTCTTCGCGCATGATCGCGAGCGTGTCGGCGGCGGCTCCGCGCGTGTGGATCACCAGCGGCTTGCCCGACTCGCGCGCCGCCCGGATGTGGACGCGGAAGCGCTGGCGCTGCCATTCGAGGTCGCCGTTCAGGCGGTAGTAGTCGAGTCCGGTCTCGCCGATCGCGACGACCTTGGGGTCGCGCGCAAGCTCGCACAGCAGCGCCTGGGTCGGCTCCGCGGTGTCGGGGTAGTCGGGATGGACGCCGACGCTCGCGTACAGGTTCGCATTCTCGCGCGCGAGCGCGTGCACGGCCGGCCACGCCCCCATCTCGACCGCGATGCACAAGGCGTGCGTGACGTCGGCCTCGCGCATCGCCGCGAGGAGCTGCGGCAGTTCCTCGCGGAGCTCCGGGAAATCGAGGTGGCAGTGCGAATCTACGAACAACCGAAGCGACGAACAACCGTTACATCGTGTGCGTCGAGCGCGTCGACGCGAGATGCTCGCCGAGGATCCGTTCGATCGTCGTCTTCGCTGCCGCCCCTGTGTCGTCCTGGGTGAACTGCACGCCGATCCCCTGCGTGCGATTGCCCTGGCCGCCGTCCGGCGTGATCCACACGACCTTCCCCTGCACGGCGATGCGGTTGGGATCGTCCATCAGCGACAGCAGCATGAAGACTTCCTCACCCAGCGCGTAGGGACGCGAAGTCGGGATGAAGATGCCGCCGCCCCTGAGGAACGGCATGTACGCGGCATAGAGCGCGGCCTTTTCGCGGATGTTGAGCGACAGCACGCCCGGGCGTGCGACGGCAGCGCCGCCGGTGGTTCCAGGTGTCTTGTCCGCCATCATCGACCAAAAAGCTCCCGGTAATCGATCAGGAGCGCCTCGGCGACGAGGCGCGGCTGCAACGGATGCCCGAGCAGGGCTCGGGCGCGCAGCAAGGCCCGATGATATCGAAACAGCGCTACCGGTGCCACCGAGCCTGCAAGGGCCGCCAGCTCGGCGGCCATGTCGCCGTTCTGCAACGGCGCCCCGCCGAAGCGAACCCGCGCAAGATCGGTGCACCAGCCCGACAGCCAGCCGATCACCGCGCCGAGGCCCTCCTTCCTCGATTCGCGTGGCAGCGCATCGATCCGCGCCCCCAGCGCCGCGACGGACAGCGCCGCCGGCTGCGCGAACGCGGTAAGCCATGACCTGCGCTCCGCCTGGTATTCGGCACCGGCGAGCCCGATCGCGGCGAGCGGCGCGTATGCGGCCTGGGCGAGCACCCGCTCGGGCTCGCCGACGCCTTCTGCGGCAAGCCATTCCGCGGATTCGGCGGCCGAGGGCCGGGGGGCATCGACGCGCTGGCAGCGGCTGGAGATCGTCGCGGGCAGGCGGCCGGGTTGATGCGATACCAGGATCAGGAACGTTTCTGCCGGCGGCTCCTCCAGGGTCTTCAGCAGCGCGTTTGCCGCCGCGGCGTTCATCCGCTCGGCGGGCACGATCAGCGCGACTTTCGATCCGCCACGATGGCTCGTCACCTGCACCCACTCGGTCAACGCGCGGATGCGGTCGACGACGATCGCCTCCACGCGCTTGGCGACACCCTCGTCGTCGACTTCGACCGGCTCGACGATTCTGAAGTCGGGATGCTGCCCTGCCGCGGCGTAGCGGCAGCCCGGGCAGCCGCCGCAGGCCGACCCGTCGACTTGCGGCGATTCGCACAGCAGTGCGAAGGCGAGCACCTCCGCCAGCCTGCGCTTGCCGATGCCGGCGGGTCCGGTGACGAGCAGCGCGTGCGGCCAGCCTGCGCGCCGCGCCAGCATGTCGGCGACGAAGCGGCGCTGCCACGGCAGCGGCCGGGCCTGGCGCCCGTCCGGCACCGCATCGTCCCCCGCAGCGTCGATCGCACTGGCCCCGGTCACAGCCCGCTCACGATCCGCGCGAGATCGGCGCGCACCTCGGCCAGCGGCCGGCCGGCGTCGATGACGCGAAAGCGCGCAGGCTCCGCTGCGGCACGCTCGAGGTAGACCGCCCGCACGCGATCGAAGAAATTCGCCGCCTCCTGCTCGAACTTGTCGAGGTCGCGCCCCTCGCGGCGCATCCGGTCGAGGCGCTCGCGCGACACCGACGCCGGCACGTCGAACAGCAGCGTCAGGTCGGGGTTGCATCCGGCGTGCACGTGGCGCTCGAGATCGGCGATCAGCGCCTTGGACACGCCGTGGCCCCCGCCCTGATAGGCCCAGGTCGCGTCGGTGAACCGGTCGCAGAGCACGACGTCGCCGCGCGCGAGTGCGGGGGCGATCACCTGCACCAGGTGCTCGCGCCTTGCGGCGAACATCAGCAGCGCCTCGCTGTCGTGCGCCATCGGCTGCCGCAGCAGCAACTCGCGCAGCGCCTCGCCTACGGGCGTCCCGCCGGGCTCGCGCGTCGCGACGACCGTCAACCCGCGTGCGCGCAGCGCCTCGGCGAGCCACGCAGCGTGCGTGCTCTTGCCGGCGCCGTCGATGCCCTCGAGCGTGATGAACCAACCGCGCTGCGGGTTCCGGGTCACTGTCGTGCGTGGAGACGGTCACCCGGCCGCGGCACCTGTCGCGCGGGAGACGGCTTCGATGAGGGTTTCAATGAGGGGTCTTCTGGTATTTTGACACGGCCCGATTGTGCGCCGGGAGATCCGCGGAGAATTCCGACGTTCCGTCGCCGCGAGCGACGAAATACAGGTAAGGCGTGTCGGGGGGATCGACGACGGCGTCGATCGACGCCTGCGACGGCAGCGCGATCGGGGTCGGCGGCAGCCCATCGCGGGTGTAGGTGTTGTAAGGCGTGTCGGTCTCGAGGTCGCGCCGGGTGAGGTTCCCGTCGAATCCCGCGCCCATCCCGTAGATCACCGTCGGGTCGGTCTGCAGGCGCATTCCTTTCTTCAGCCGGTTGATGAACACCGATGCGACCCGCGGCCGGTCGGCACCCCGGCCCGTCTCCTTCTCGACGATCGACGCCAGCACCAGCGCCT
>DATGDG010000322.1:0-7148 GCA_035311025.1 Casimicrobiaceae bacterium | reverse complement strand
TTGTAGACGTTCAACTGGAAATTGCCCTGCGAGCCCGCGAACGCCACCGTGGCGTCGTTGCCGAACACGCGGGTGCAGACCATCGTCAGCGCTTCGCTTTGCGTCGGGTTCACCTTACCTGGCATGATCGACGAGCCAGGCTCGTTGTCGGGAATCGTAATCTCGCCCAGACCCGCGCGCGGGCCGCTGGCGTGCCAGCGGACATCGTTGGCGATCTTCATCAACGCGCCCCCCAGCGTGCGCAGCGCGGCACTGACGTTGACGATCGCATCGTGCGCCGACAGCGCGGCGAACTTGTTCGGCGCCGAGACGAATGGGACGCCGGTCTCGCCGGCGATCGCTGCGGCGACCGCCTTGCCGAAGCGCGGATGGGCGTTCAGGCCGGTGCCCACCGCGGTGCCTCCGAGGGCCAGCGGCATCAGGCCCGCTCGCGCGTAGCCGATGGCCATCCGCGCGTCGTCGAGCTGCGCGACCCAGCCCGAGATCACCTGCCCGAGCGTGACCGGCGTGGCGTCCTGCAGATGGGTACGCCCGATCATCACGATGCCGGCGAAAGCCTGCGCCTTGGCATCGAGGGTTGCCCGCAGCCGCTCGAGCGCGGGCAGCAGGCGATGGTCGAGATCGTCGACGGTCGCGATGTGCATCACGGCCGGAAACGTGTCGTTCGACGACTGGCCGCGATTGACGTCGTCGTTCGGATGGATCGGCTTCTTGGAACCGACGACGCCGCCGGCGAGCTGGATCGCGCGATTGGCGATCACCTCGTTGGCGTTCATGTTCGACTGCGTTCCCGAACCGGTCTGGAACACGACCAGCGGGAACTCGGCGTCGAGGCTCCCGTCGATCACGTCCTGCGCGGCGCGGGCGATCAGCGCGACCTTGTCGGCGGGCAGCTCCCCCAGCTCGCCGTTGGCGAGTGCGGCGCATTTCTTGAGCACCCCGAAGGCGCGGATCACCGGACGTCCCCAGCGGAAGCGGTCGACACCGATCGGGAAATTGTGGATCGAGCGCTCGGTCTGCGCCCCCCACAGGCGACCGGCGGGAACGTGCACCTCGCCGAGCGCATCCTTCTCGACGCGCATCGCCGGTGGCGGTGACTCGATGCCCATGCCCGCCATGCTACTCCCGCGCGGCTACAGCCGGATCAGCGCGCGCGTGTGCCGCGCGATCATCAGTGCCTCGTCGGTCGGAACGACGTAGGCGGGGACCGGCGAATCGGCCTGCGTCAGGCGCGCCGCGTGCCTTGCGTTCGCGGCGGCGTCGAGCCTGAAGCCCAGCCATCCGGCGCTGTCGACGATGCGTGCCCGGATCTCCGAGGCGTGCTCGCCGATGCCCCCGGTGAAGACCAGCGCATCGATGCCGCCCAGCGCGGCAGCGAGGGACCCGAGCTCGCGCGATGCCCGGTAGCAGAAAAGCTCGATCGCGAATCTCGCCCGCGGCTCCTCCGAAGCGAGCAGCGTGCGCATGTCGGAGGAGATTCCCGACACCCCGAGCAGCCCGGACTCGTGATAGAGCAGCCGGGTCAGCGCGGTCGCGTCGAGGCCGAGCTCGGCCTGCAGCCACAGCAGGACCCCGGGATCGAGCAGTCCGGGCCGCGTGCCCATCACCAGGCCGTCGAGCGCGGTGAAGCCCATCGTCGTCGCGACGCTCTCGCCCCGCAGGATCGCGCACATCGAGGCGCCGTTGCCGAGGTGTGCGACGACTACGCGTCCGCCCGCGGCGCGCGGGTCGAGCGCAGGCAGCGTCGCCGCGACGTACTCGTACGACAGTCCGTGGAAACCATAGCGGCGAACGCCGCGACCGGTGATTTCCGCGGGCAGGGCGAAGGCCTGCGCCACGGCAGGCTGCGTGTGATGGAAAGCCGTGTCGAAGCACGCGACCTGCGGCAGCCCGGGCGCCTTTTGCCGCAGCAGGCGGATCGGTGCGAGGTTGTGCGGCTGGTGCAGCGGCGCGAGCGGGATCAGCTCGGCCAGCGCCGCCTCGACGCCGCCGTCGATGCGCACCGGTGCGGCAAAGCGCGTTCCGCCGTGGACGACGCGGTGCCCGACCGCCGCGATGCGCCTTCCCGGCGCCGCGGTCCGGGCGAGGTCGAGCAGCATTCCGATCGCGCCGGCATGGTCGAGGTCGGTCGCCGCCGCAAAGCTGCGCGTTTCCAGCACCCTGCCCTGCGCGTCGCGCAGCGCGAGGCGCGGCGCGGTGCCGATGCCCTCGATCTCGCCGCGCAGCACCAGCGCGAGCGCGCCGTCCGCGACGTCGAACAGCGAGAACTTGACGCTCGACGACCCTGCGTTGACGACCAGTATCGCGTCGGACATCGCGTCGCTGTGCGATGCGCGCCTGGCTAGACGCGGCGCTTGGCCGCAGCGACGCGCTTGCGCGCCGCCGCGGCACGCCCGGTCGCGGAAGCCGTCGTAGCCTTTGCACCCCGGCGCCGTTTCATCGCGCTGACCGCGGTCCCGGCCGCCGGCGCAGGCAGGCGCGGCTGCATGCCATGCAACGGCACCAGGCTGCGCAGCTCGGCGAGCAGGTTGCGCTGCCGCGCATCGAGCCCGGCACCGGTCTCCAGCGAATCGAACACCGCGTGGAGTTTCTGGCGGTCGGCGGCGCTGCGCACCAGCTTTCCCAGCGAGCGCTTGGCCTGCAGCGGCTCGAATTCGACGACCAGCGTCTCCTCGTGAAGCAGCCGGCGCAACTGATCCTCTCCGAGGCCGCGCAGGACACCGGTGGGCGCCAGCAGGTGGCGCGTGTGTTCCATCTGCGCGATGCTGCGCTTGCCGCCCCCCGCCTTGACGATCAGCATCCCGGTGCGGACCACCGCTTCGGGCAGTCCGCCCTGGTCGATCTCGTCGAGCACCTGCCGCACCGCAGGCAGCGCGCGCGCGTCGAACGGGGTCTGGCGGCGGATCACCGCGCGCTGGTCGGCCATCTGCAGCGACAGCAGGTTGCCGTAGACCTGGAAGAACGCCGCCTCGCGCGCCGCGTCGCGCAGGTCGCGATACAGGTCGAGCGCGGCGCTGACGCACTCGGAGAACAGCTTCTCGACGCGGCGGCCCGCGTTGTCCGCGGCGCGTGGCTGCCGATAGGCGCGCGCCAACGATGCGGCGTAAGGCAGTCCGGCGAGCAGCGGATTGCGGTCCGAGAACGCCCAGCGCTGCACGCGCAGCGGGTGCATCTGGCGCAGGAGGGTTGCGGCCCATTCGGGCGTCGCGTCGCGCACGGCCGGGCGCACGAGCAGCTCGTAGGCGCGCTCGGTCAGCTCGGACAGCGCAGCCACGGCCTCGAAAGGCTTCTCGTCGACCCGATCGTATTTCTGCATCCGCTTCAAGTCTTCGAGCTTGCGCTCATGCAGCGTCACGTCGTATTCGATGCTGCCGTGCCGGGCAGTCTTCTCGTGGATCTCCATCCCGTAGAGGCCCGGCGGAAGCGCCTGGATGTACTTCAGCACCTCGATGATCTGGGTGTGCTCCTTCTTCGCGACCTTCCCCGACACGAAGATGCCGAGGTGCCCGATGTCCTCGTGGATCAGGCCGACGATCGTCTGGCCGTTGGCCTTGATCTCCTCGGTGCTCGAGTACAGGTCGCTGATCCAGTTGAAGGCCTGCTGCGGCGGCGTGATGTTGTCGCCCATCGAGGCGAACACGATGATCGGCTGCTTGATCGACTTGAGATCGAAATAGCGCCCGGGTCCCAGCCGCGCCTCGCCCTGCGCGAGCTTGTTGCCGACGAACAGGTTGTTGACGATCCAGCGGATCTCCTCCTCGTTCATCAGGTAGAAGCCGCCCCACCAGCGCTCGAATTCCAGGAAACGCTGCGCCTCGTCGTCGACGTCGTCGAACAGGTGGTAGTACTTCTCCCAGAACGTGTTCGCCGGATTCAGGTTCTCGAAGTTCTGTACCAGGTGCGCGCCGTCGAACTTGCCCGCGCCGAGGTCGCTCGCCAGCAGCGACATCCACGCCCCGCCGACGAGCCCGCCCGCGTAGCGCATCGGATTGTCACCGTCGTTGCCGGCCCAGTACGACATCGGCGCGCCGTTGATGACCAGCGGTCCGGTCATGTCGGGACGCGCCGCGGCGAGCATCATCACCGCCCAGCCGCCCTGGCAGTTGCCGATCAGCACCGGCTTCGCGCTCTGCGGGTGGCGCTCGTCGACGACGCGCACGAACTCGGCTTCGGCGTCGGTGATGTCGGCGAGCGTCTGCCCCGGCTCGGGTTCGGGATAGAACACGACGAAGTAGACCGGGTGACCGGCCTTCAGGGCGACGCCGACTTCGGAGTCTTCCTTGAATCCGCCGATGCCCGGCCCGTGACCTGCGCGCGGGTCGATGATGATGAAGGGCCGCAGCGTGTCGTCGATCTCGACGCCTTTCGGCGGCACGATCCGCACCAGTGCGTAGTTAACCGGGCGTTCGAACCTGCGCCCGTCGGAGATCACTTCGTACGCGTAGGCGAGCAGCGGCGGCTTGCCTGCCTGCTCGTGGGCGATCCAGTTGTTGCCGCGCTCGCGCAGCGTGTCCCAGAACAGGATGGAGCGCTGGGCGAAATCGACGCCGTACTGCCACCAGTCCTGCCACAACTGCTGCGGGTTGGCGCCGTTGCCCGGGACGCCGGCCGCGACGAACGCAGATTGTGCCCGGCGCAGGCGGTTGGTGCAGGTGGTTCCTGCGTCCTGCATCCGGCGCTCGAGGAGGCTCGAGACGGTGCGTGAAATGGTCAGCGATCGATCGATCGTCTGGTTCAGGCTGGGCATGGGGAGATCCTTCGGAAATCGGTGATGCTGCGACGCAGCATACTACCAGCGTACGGGGTTTCCGGTGGGAGCTTCGACGCCGTGGTCCAAGGGAGTGGCGGGGCCGACGCGCGCAGCGGCGGGGTCGCGCCGGGCGCGACCAATGCAGCGGCAAGACAAGGGGCGGCCCGCAGGCCGCCCCTTGTCTTTTCTTCACTGCCGGAACCGCCGGCTACGCGCGATGACGCAGCTTGCGGATCGCCTCCAGTTGCGCAAGCGCCGATGCCAGTTCCGCTTCGGCGGTCGCGATCTCCTCCTTCGACGTCTTGTTCTGTCTCGCTTCCTCGGCCGCGCGCCGCGCTTCGAGCGCAGCCATCTCGTCGAGGTCCTTGGCGCGGACCGCGGTGTCCGCAAGCACCGTCACCATGTGCGGCTGCACTTCGAGGAACCCGCCCTGCACGAACACGAGCTCCTCGGTGTCCGACGCGGGCAGCTTGATGCGCACCGTTCCCGGCCTGATCTGCGTGAACAGCGGGGTGTGGCGCGGATAGACACCGAGCTCGCCCATCATTCCCGGCAGCACGACGAACTCCGCCTCGCCCGAGAAGATCTGCTCCTCGGCGCTGACGACGTCGACGTGAATGGTATTGGCCATGATGTGGAACCTTCCCGGCAGACGCCTACTGCAGCGTCTTCGCCTTCTCGAACGCCTCTTCGATCGTGCCGACCATGTAGAACGCCTGCTCGGGCAGCTGGTCGCATTCGCCGTCGACGATCATCGTGAACCCCTTGATCGTGTCCTTCAGCGACACGTACTTGCCGGGGGAGCCCGTGAACACTTCGGCGACGGTGAACGGCTGCGACAGGAAGCGCTGGATCTTGCGCGCGCGAGCGACGACCAGCTTGTCCTCGGGCGAGAGCTCGTCCATGCCGAGGATCGCGATGATGTCGCGCAGCTCCTTGTAGCGCTGCAGCGTCTGCTGCACGCGGCGCGTGCAGTTGTAGTGCTCCTCACCGATGACGTTCGGGTCGACCTGGCGCGACGTCGAGTCCAGCGGATCGACCGACGGATAGATGCCCAGCGCGACGATGTCGCGCGAAAGGACGACGGTCGCGTCGAGGTGGCCGAAGGTCGTCGCGGGCGACGGGTCGGTCAGGTCGTCCGCCGGCACGTACACGGCCTGGATCGACGTGATCGATCCGGTCTTGGTCGACGTGATGCGCTCCTGCAGCCGGCCCATTTCCTCGGCCAGCGTCGGCTGGTAGCCCACGGCCGACGGCATCCGGCCGAGCAGTGCCGACACCTCGGTTCCCGCCAGGGTGAAGCGGTAGATGTTGTCGATGAACAGCAGCACGTCGCGCCCCTCGTCGCGGAACGACTCGGCGATCGTGAGCCCGGTCAGCGCGACGCGCAGGCGGTTGCCGGGCGGCTCGTTCATCTGGCCGTAGACCATCGCCACCTTGGACTTGGAGAGATCGTCCTTGTTGACGACGCCGGCTTCGATCATCTCGTGATAGAAGTCGTTGCCTTCGCGGGTGCGCTCGCCTACGCCGGCGAAAACCGACAGCCCGGAGTGCGCCGTCGCGATGTTGTTGATCAGCTCCATCATCGTGACCGTCTTGCCCACGCCGGCGCCGCCGAACAGGCCGACCTTGCCGCCCTTGGCGAACGGGCACACGAGGTCGATGACCTTGATGCCGGTCTCGAGCAGCTCCTGCGACGGCGAGAGCTCGTCGAACGCCGGCGCGGTGCGGTGGATCGACATCAGCTTGTCGCTGCCGACCGGCCCGCGCTCGTCGATCGGCCGCCCGAGCACGTCCATGATGCGGCCCAGCGTCTGCGTGCCTACCGGCACCGTGATCGGCGCCCCGGTGTTGACCACCTGCATGCCGCGGCGCAGACCGTCAGACGAGCCCAGCGCGATCGTGCGCACGACGCCGTCGCCCAGCTGCTGCTGGACCTCGAGCGTCAGCCCGATCTCGTCCATCTTGAGCGCATCGTAGATCTTGGGCATCTGGTCGCGCGAAAACTCGACGTCGACGACCGCGCCGATGCACTGGACTATCGTTCCCTGGTTCATCGCTGGTTGATCCATTTCAAATCCCTGGTTTGACTAGACAGCCGCGGCACCGCCGACGATCTCGCTCAATTCCTTCGTGATCGCGGCCTGGCGCGTCTTGTTGTAGATCAGCTGCAGCTCGTCGATGATCTTGCCGGCGTTGTCCGATGCCGCCTTCATCGCGACCATCCGCGCCGACTGCTCGGACGCGATGTTCTCGTTGATCATCTGGAACACCAGCGCCTCGATGTAGCGCCGCATCATGCCGTCGAGCAACTCGCGGGCGTCGGGCTCGTAGATGTAATCCCATGCGCCGCCCGAGACATCGACCCTGCGAACCTCGCCGGTCGGGGTCCGGAACT
>DATGDG010000321.1:0-1753 GCA_035311025.1 Casimicrobiaceae bacterium | reverse complement strand
GCACTGCCCGCCAGCATCCGCGCCAGCTCGTCGATCCTCGCCGCCGAGGCGAGTTGCGAGAGTTCGCTCGACATCTTGTCGCCGTCGCCGGTCTTGGCGACGCGGTAATGGTGATCGGCGTGCGCGGCGACCTGCGGCAGGTGCGTCACGCACAGCACCTGGCGGCGGCCCCCTAGCGTCTGCAGCATGCGGCCGACCGTCGCGGCGACCGGGCCGCCGATGCCGGTGTCGACCTCGTCGAAGACCAGCGTCGGAATGTCGCCGACGTCGCTCGCCGTGACGTGGATCGCCAGCGCCACGCGCGCAAGCTCCCCACCCGAAGCCACGCGCGCGAGCGGGGCGACCGGCTGCTTCGGATGGGTCGCGATCCGGAATTCGACGCGCTCGCGTCCGTGGCTGGTCGGGGCCGACTCGGGCTCCAGCGCGATCTCGAGACGCCCGCCGGCCATCGCGAGCTCGTGCATCGTCGTGCTCACGCGTTTGGACAGCGCTTTCGCCGCGGCCGCCCGGCCGGCGCCGAGCCTGCGGCAGAGCGCGTCGTAGCGGGACAGCGCCTCGTCGACGGCCTGGGCGAGCGCAGCCGCGTCGGATTCGGCGTCGAGCTCCTTCAATCGCTGCACCGCCGCTTCCTGCAGTGGCTGCAGCTCCTCGGGGCGCACGCGGTGCTTGCGCGCCATGTCGTGGATGGCGCCAAGGCGCGCCTCGACGCGCGCGAGCTCGGCGGGATCGAGATCGAGGCGCCGCTGGTAGTCGCGCAGCGCGCGCGCCGCCTCGTCGATCTGGATCGCGGCCTGGGACACGAGATCGACGACGCCGACGAGGGCGGGGTCGAGGTCCGCCGCCTGGGTCAGGCGATGGATGAGCTGCGCGACGCGGGTCGCCAGCGAGTCGTCGCCTTCGGAAAGCGCGATCGAAGCCTGGATCGTCGCGTCGATCAGGCCGGCGGCGTTGGCGAGCCGGCGCTGCGCCGCGGACAACGCGTCCCATTCGCCAGGCGCCATCGCGAGCGCTGCCAGGTCCTGCAACCGATCGGCGAGTCGCGCGCGTTCCTCGGCGCTCACTCGCGCGTTGGCCGCGGCGGCCTCCTGTCGCTCGGTCGCGTCGCGCCATGCCCGCCATGCCGACGCGACGTCCGCGGCGAGTGCGTCGAGCCTGCCGAACCCGTCGAGGAGTGCGCGCTGGGCCTCGGTGCCGGCGAGCGCCTGATGCGCGTGCTGGCCGTGCAGATCGAGCAGCAGGGCGCCGATTTCGGCGAGTTGCGCGAGCGTCGCGGGCCGTCCGTTGATCCACGCCCGGCTCTTGCCCTGGGCGTCGAGCACGCGGCGCAGCAGCAACTCGGTGCCGGAACCGGAATCGAGCTCGTGCGCGGCGAGCCACTCGCGCACCGCATGCTGCGCGCCGATGTCGAAGGCCGCCGCGAGCTCGGCGCGCTCGGCACCCGGGCGCAGCTGGCGCAATTCGAAGCGGTCCCCGAGCAGCAGCCCAAGGGCGTCGAGCAGGATCGACTTGCCGGCGCCGGTCTCGCCGGTCAGGACCGAAAACCCGGCGTCGAATTCGACCTCCAGCGCATCGACGACGACGAAGTTGCGTATCGACAGCAGGCGCAGCATGCGGTCAAGCGCGGTTCTTGCCGCCGGGATTGAGTCGCTCCGGCGTCTCGCTCCAGTGCAGCTTCTGCCGCAGCATCGCGAAGTAGTCGTGGTGTTCGGGGTGGAGGAAGCGCGCGGTGTGCGGCGCACGGCGCATCGACACC
>DATGDG010000320.1:0-6396 GCA_035311025.1 Casimicrobiaceae bacterium | reverse complement strand
GTCAGCGGGAACAGGCGGCGCGGGCCGGTGTGGAAGAGCAGCGGCTCGTCGTCGGCGACGAGGTACTGGTTGAAGTTGAATCCGATTCCGCCCGGGATGTCGACCGGCGTGTTGATCCGGTAGATGCCGGTGGCGATCTCGTGGAGGTTGGTGCCGCTCGAGGTGTTGGTGATCATCGGTCTCTCCTGGTCGTGATGGGGTGGGTCGTGCCGAGGATGTGTAACGCGGCGCCGCGCCGTTACACATCCCCGAAAATGATTGCTATCCTCGGCCCATGGCCCAGGGCTCCTGCCTCGACGCGCTCGACGACGGCGCGCTCGCCCGCCGCATTGCCGACGCCGGGCGCGCACCCGATTCGGCCGCCGAAGCCGAGCTCTATCGGCGCTTGGCACCCCGCGTCCGCCTCTACGGCCTGCGCCACCTGCGCGACCGGCAGGCGGCGGCAGACCTCGTGCAGCAGGTGCTGCTGATGACGCTCGAGCGCCTGCGCGCCGGGAAGATACGCGAGCCGGAGAAGATCGCCTCGTTCGTGCTCGGCAGCTGCCGCATGACGGTGCTCGAGATGCGGCGCGGGACGCGGCGGCGCGAGGTGCTGCTCGAGACCTGGGGCGACAGGGCCGAAGCGTTCGAGGCGCCGGAGCCGCTGGCACTCGACCCCGACCGCCTCGCCGGATGCCTGGAGGCGCTCTCCGAGCGCGAGCGCTCGGTGGTGGTGCTCACCTTCTTCGCCGACAAGCAAGCCGACGAGGTCGGCGCGGAACTGGCGATCAGCGGCGGGAACGTGCGCGTCATCCGCCACCGCGCGCTCGCGCGCCTGCGCGAGTGCATGGGTGCGGGCGCGATCGAACGATGACCTGCGCGAATCCCATCGACTTCGAGAGCCTCGTCGCCTGGTGGCTGGGCGAGCTGCCGGAAGAGCGCGAAGCGACGCTCGAGGAGCACCTCATCGGCTGCGCGCATTGCAGCAAGGAGCTCGAGCGACTCGCTGCGCTTGCCGCGGGGGTGCGCGCGTCCGTGCGGCAGGGCAGGGTGAGCCTGGTGGTCCCCGGGTCGTTCGTTCAGGCGATGAAGGAGGCGGGCCTGCACCTGCGCGAATACGAGGTCGACCCGGGCGGCAGCGTGAACTGCACGATCCGCGCCGGCGACGACGCGGTCGTCTCGCATCTGCGCGCGCCGCTCTCCGACGTGCAACGCCTCGACGTCGTGCAGACGCGAGGCGGCGGCGAGCCCGAACTGCGCCTTGCCGACGTGCCGTTCGATGCGCGGACAGGCGAGGTGCTCGTGATCCCGTCCGCGGCATGGCTCAGGACGATGCCGGCGTTCACGATGCGGATGCAGCTGATCGCCGTGGGCGTGGCGGGGGAGTCGGAGGTCGGCGAGTACACGTTCCTGCACTCGCCGAGTTGAGGAAGGGGTCGCATCGGATTCATCGGCGCAGGAACGAGGGAGGTCGCATGCAGATACATCGCGCCTGTCACTGCGGTGCCGCATCGCTCACGGCAGGCATGGATCCGTCACGCGTCGTGCTGTGCCATTGCATGGATTGCCAGGTGATGTCCGGGTCGGCTGCGCGACCGCAGCGCGCGAACTTCTCGGTCGGATGCTACTGCGAGCGGGAGGACCGGTGTCATCGCTCGGTCCTGCGCGAGCTGCTGCAGGAGCCGGGCGCGGCGGTGTTTCCTTCGGAGCGATCGCAGGGCCCCGCCTGAGCCAGGGTGTCCGCAAGGTCTCCCGGAAGCGGGTCTCGCGCCACGTCGCGCTGGTCGCAACGGGTGACGGCGGAGAGCAATGCCCTCGATCTGGAGGCCGGGGTGTTCACCTGGGACGACCCGGGCGCGATTGCGCGATCGCTGAAGATGTCGGCGGAGACGAGCACGCGTCGCAGGACGACGCCGTTCCGCTCGGCGATGTCGATGCTCACTTTCTACATCAATCGCGCAGGGGCGCAGCTTCGCGACGAACAGCTGGCGCGCCTCGAGGCAGCCAAGGACGAACTGCGGGCACTCTATGGTCGCCCCCGCAAGCGGCCTTCGGGCCGGTCCTGACGCGCGCCGGTTTTTCGAGCGCATCCAGACTTGAGGCACTGGCGTGCGCCGGTGCCAGACCGACGCCGATCGCGAGGTGCGCGCGTGGCGCGCCTCACCTGGCAGGGCTTGATTCCCGCCCGGAGAGCACCCATGTGCAAATGTCGCGACGCCACGATCTAGAGGCCGGTCGCGCTAAGATGGACACCATGCCCGACGCTGCGCCGACCCGATTCACCGTCGCGACCTACAACATCCACAAGGGATTCTCGCAGATCAAGCGGCGGATGGTGATCCACGAGCTGCGCGAGCGGCTGCGTGGCCTCGACGCCGACATCGTGTTCCTCCAGGAAGTGCTGCACACCCACGAGCGACACGCCAACCGCTACCTCGAGTGGCCGGGCAGCCCGCAGCACGAGTTCATCGCCGACGCGTACTGGCACGAGGTCGCGTACGGCAAGAACGCCGTCTATCCGCACGGGCATCACGGCAATGCGCTGCTGTCGCGGTTCCGGATGCTGTCGCAGGAGAACCTCGACATCTCGGCGCACCTGTTCGAAAGCCGCGGTCTCCTTCACTGCGAGATTTCGCTGGACGAGGGGCTGCCGAGTCTGCATTGCATCAACGTCCACCTGGGGCTTTTCGAGCGGGGGCGGCAGTGGCAGATCCGCGCGCTGGTCGACCGGATCGAGGCGACGGTGCCACATTCGGCCCCCCTGATCATCGCCGGCGACTTCAACGACTGGCGCCGCAAGGGCGACAGGACGCTGACCGATGCGCTGAGCCTGGTCGAGGTGTTCGAGGAAGTCACGGGCCGGCCGGCACGCACGTTCCCTTCGCTGCTGCCGGTGTTCAGGCTGGACCGGATCTACGCACGCGGCCTGCACGTCGTCGACGCCAAGGTCCACTATGTGACCGCCGGCGCGCGGATGTCGGACCACGCCGCGCTCGCCGCAACCTTCGAGCTCGCCAACCCGCGCCAGCACTGACCGTGCTCCACGCCGGCCTCGCACTGAACCGCTACACGGCGGGGAATTCCGTGACGCTGCTGCGCAACGGGGCCGAGTACTTTCCGGCATTGCTCGGGGCGATCGCAGCGGCCGAGCGCGAGATCTGGCTCGAGACCTACATCTTCGCCGACGATGCTGCCGGGCGCAGGGTCGCCGATGCGCTGATCGAGGCCGCGGGACGGGGCGTCGCAGTGCGCGTGCTGGTCGATGGATGGGGCGCGCGCCACTACCTGACCGATTCTCTGGAGAAGCGTCTGCTCGACGGCGGCGTCGACCTCCTCAAGTACCGGCCGGAGATCGCGCCCTGGCAATTCCGCTCGCATCGGCTGCGCCGCCTGCATCGCAAGCTGTGCCATGTCGACAATCGCATTGCGTTCGTCGGCGGCATCAACATCATCGACGACATGAACACGCCGGGGCACAAGCCGCCGCGCGTGGACTTCGCGGTCTGCGTGCGCGGGCGGCTGCTCGCCCCGATCGCGCAGACGATGCAGCGGGTGTGGGCAATCGTCGAGATGGCGCAGTTGCGCGGCTCCGACGTGCCGCTGTTCGCCGACCCGCCGCGGGTGCATTCGGCGGGCACGCAGAAGGCGAAGTTCACGATCCGTGACAACCTGCGCCACCGGCGGGACATCGAGCGCGCCTACCTCGCGGGCCTGCGCACCGCGCGCCACGAAATCGTCATCGCCACCGCCTATTTCTTTCCGGGCGTGAGGTTCCGGCGCGCGCTGATCGCGGCCGCGAGGCGTGGCGTCCAGGTGACGCTGCTGCTCCAGGCACGCGTCGAGTTCAAGCTCCTGCACTGGGCGTCGCGGGCGCTGTACGGGCAGCTGCTGACCGCCGGGGTGACGATCCAGGAATATCACCTGTCGTTCCTGCACGCCAAGGTGGCGGCCGTCGATTCTCGATGGGCGACCGTCGGGTCGTCGAACATCGACCCCTATTCGTTCCTGATGGCGCGCGAGGCGAACGTGTTCGTGCGCGACCGGGTCTTCGCCCACGAATTGCGCGCCGAACTGGTGCAGATGATCGAGACCGGGGCGCGGCCGGTGCCGCCGCAGGACTGGGCGCAGCGTTCGCGCTTCGCCAAGGCGCTGTCGTGGGTGGCCTACGGCGTCGTTCGCGTCGCGATGGGCATGCTGCGCTATGGCGGTGACGAGTGGTGGCGCAGCGGCTGGCCGCAACGATGATTCCTTCGCCCCGACCCTCTCCCGCGGGCGGGAGAGGGCCCCCGGCGAGAGCGGGGCGGGGGCGGGGTGCTCACCCCTGCTAGACTCGTCCGATGCGCGGCCACTCCACCTCCTCGCTGCCGCTGCCTGCCGACGACGCGGCGCCGCGCTCGCGCCGCGGCGACTGGCAGACGATCCGCACGCTGCTGCCGTACCTGTGGGAATACCGCGTCCGGGTGTTCGCGGCGATCGCCTGCCTCGTGCTGGCCAAGCTGGCGAACGTCGGCGTGCCGCTGGTGATGAAGCGGATCGTCGACAGTCTCGACCAGCGCACGGCGATGCTCGCCGTTCCGCTGGCGCTGCTGGTCGTGTACGCGCTGCTGCGGCTGTCGACGACGTTCTTCACCGAACTGCGCGAATTCCTGTTCGCCAAGGTGACGCAGCGCGCGGTGCGCAAGATCGGCCTCAAGGTGTTCCGTCACCTGCATGCGCTGTCGCTGCGCTTCCATCTGGCGCGGCAGACCGGCGGCCTGACGCGCGACGTCGAACGCGGACAGCGCGGCGTATCGACGCTGATCAGCTACACGCTGTTCTCGATCCTGCCGACGCTGGTCGAGATCGCGCTGGTCTCGGGGATCCTGATCGCGCGCTACGACTGGACGTTCATGGCGATCACCGGCGTGGCGCTGGCGATCTACATCTTCTTCACGGTGACGATCACCGAGTGGCGCACCCATTTCCGGCGCACGATGAACGAGCTCGACTCGAAGGCCAACACGCGGGCGATCGACAGCCTGCTGAACTACGAGACGGTCAAGTACTTCGGCAACGAGGAATGGGAAGCGCAACGCTACGACGAGAGCCTGCAGCGCTGGGAGAAGGCGGCGGTCAAGAGCCAGACTTCGCTGTCGGCGCTCAACGTGGGGCAGAGCGCGATCATCGCGGTCGCGGTGGCGCTGATCATGTGGCGTGCGACGGTAGGGGTGGTCGCCGGCAGGATGACCATCGGCGACCTGGTGCTGGTCAACGCGTTCATGATCCAGCTCTACATCCCGCTCAATTTCCTCGGGGTTCTCTATCGCGAGATCAAGCAGGCGCTGGCCGACATGGAGCGCCTGTTCCGCCTGGTGGCGGAGAACGCCGAGATCACCGACAAGCCGGGCGCACTGCCGCTTACCACCCGCGGCGCCGCAATCCGCTTCGAGCACGTCGATTTCGCCTACGAGCCGAACCGGCAGATCCTCCACGACGTGACTTTCGCGATTCCCGCGGGTCACAACGTCGCCGTGGTCGGTCCGTCGGGGTCGGGCAAGTCGACGCTCGCGCGCCTGCTCTACCGATTCTACGACGTCACCGGCGGGCGCATCGTCATCGACGGCCAGGATGTCCGCGACGTGCAGCAGTCGACGCTGCGCGCGGCGATCGGCATCGTCCCGCAGGACACGGTGCTGTTCAACGACTCGATCGAATACAACATCGCCTACGGCCGTCCGGGCGCGACTCACGAGGAGATCGTGCAGGCCGCGCGGCTCGCCCAGATCCACGATTTCGTCTCGCGGCTGCCCGAGGGCTACCAGACGCCGGTGGGCGAGCGCGGGTTGAAGCTGTCCGGCGGCGAGAAGCAGCGCGTCGCGATCGCGAGGGCGATCCTCAAGCAGCCGGCCATCCTGATCTTCGACGAGGCGACCTCGGCCCTCGACTCCCGCTCCGAGAAGGCGATCCAGGCCGAGCTCAAGCAGATCGCACGCGACCGCACGACGCTCACCATCGCGCACCGGCTGTCGACGATCGTCGATGCCGACGAGATCCTGGTGCTCGATCACGGCCGGATCGTCGAGCGCGGGACCCACGCCGCACTGCTTGCCGCCGCCGGCACCTACGCACGGATGTGGCGGCTGCAGCAGGACCAGCGGCGCGCCGGCACCGAGGACGCCGATGCCGCGAACGAGGCCGCGCCGGACGCCATCGAAGAGGGCGATGACGAGCTGCCCGAGCCGGACGCCGCTCCCGCCGCTGCGGCCGCTGCAACAGTCCGGGGCGCTTTGTAGGCTACTCAGTGGAAAAGGCGGTTGACTCTCCCGCCACGCCTGTGCGATAAACCGGCTTGAAATTCTGAGATTCTCGCTGATGAAGCTCCTGCTACCTATTGTTTTTGCGAGTCTTGTCGCGACCCACGCATGGGCTGCGCCGACC
>DATGDG010000319.1:0-6325 GCA_035311025.1 Casimicrobiaceae bacterium | reverse complement strand
CATGCAATGCGGGGCGACCCGCCGTTGATCGGGCGCCAGTGGCGCGAGCGCGGATTATAGCCCGGATTCGGCCTCGCCCGGTGGGGTGGCGCAGCCATGGCCAAATGGTGTATCATGGTGCGTCGCACAAATGACGCGAGGGCGCGTCTGCGACCTAAAGATCCGGAGCAATCGCGCAGCCCACGGCAAGGCTGCGCTCAACGTACGGCGGCAAAAAGATCGCCGCAAACCATCAGGGACGTGTCCGGCAACGGGCGCGTTGAAGGTGTCATGCGCGATCGGGCGTCCTTTCATCGCTGGCAATGCCTGCGTCTAGGCAGTGCGATTGCCGTCGCCACGACGGTGATCCTGCTGTCGGGTTGCGAGCAGCCTCCTCCCTCTCCTCCTGCGCAGGCGAGCCTCAGCGTCGTCGTCCGGCCCGGGCCCACGACCTGGTTCACCGCCCCGAACGGGCAGGCCAGCGGTCTCGACCACGATCTGCTGACCCGCTTCGCCCGCGAGCACGACCTCGCCCTCAAGGTGGCGTTCGCCGACGACGCCGCATCGCTGATGGAAAGCGTTGCAAACGGTGACGTCCAACTGGGCGCCGGCGGACTCTTCGGGCGCGAAGCGACCAAGTTCCGCGTACGTGGCCGCAACACCTCCCCGCAAGCTCCCGCGATCAGCTGGACCGACGGTTACGACGCGGCGGCGCCGGTCGTGATCTACAACGACGACGGCTACCGGCCCAAGCGCTGGGACGACCTCGAGCAGGCGACCGTCGCCTACCCTGCGCACACCGGCATCGATGCGCTTCTTGCGGAGCTGCGCGCCGCGCACCCCGGCATCCGGTTCGAGCCGGTCGACGTCGTCTCCTCCGATGCGTTGATCGCGCAGGTGTCCGAGGGCACCGTCGATTACGCGATCGTGCCTTCGAGCGATGCCGCGGCGGCGCGCGACATCCATCTCGATTTCGACGTCGCGTTCCCGGCCGGTCCACGCCACGACTTCGCGTGGGCGGTCGCACCCGGGCAGCGGGCCCTGCGCGAGGCACTGGATGCGTTCATCGGGCGACTGCGCAAGGACGGCACGCTCGCGCGCATCGCCGATCGCTACCGGGCCGCGACCGACCAGGTCGAGCGCGCCGACGCCGGGGTGTTCCAGGAACGCATCCGCCAGATGCTTCCGCAATGGCGCAAGACCTTCGTCGAGGCGCAGGCCGAGAGCGGCATCGAGTGGCGCCTGCTCGCGGCAGTGGCCTACCAGGAATCGCAATGGGATCCGTCGGCGACCAGCGAAACCGGCGTGCGGGGGCTGATGCAACTCACCACGGACACCGCGCGCAGCCTCGGAGTCGCCGACCGGCTCGATCCGCGGACCTCTGCGATCGCCGCCGCGCGCTACATCGCCGACCTCAAGGCCAGGCTCCCCGCCCGCATCGCCGAGCCGGATCGCACCTGGCTGGCGCTCGCCGCCTTCAACATCGGCATCGGGCACCTCGAGGACGCGCGCATCCTCGCGCAGCGCAACAAGCTCAATCCCGATCGCTGGAACGACGTCCGCAAGATGCTTCCGCTGCTCGCCGACCCCAAGTACTACGTCGCAGCGAAGAACGGCTACGCCCGCGGTGGCATGCCGGTAGCTTTCGTCGGACGCGTGCGCGGCTACTACGACATCCTGCTGCGCAGCCAGTCCGCGGAGCCGCCGTTGCTCCAGGCGAGCCTTGCACTGCACTGACCCGACGCGCCCGGCCCGGGCGTTGCGCCTCCTCGGTGGCCTCCTGCTGGCCTGCGCATTCGCGCTCGCGCATGCGCAGGGCGAACGCCAGCACCGCGCTCAGTCCCTCTCGCCGCACGGGGTCTACATCGAGCAGCTGACCACCACCGAGGTCCAGGCCGCGGTCGCCGCGGGCAGCACGACGATCATCATTCCTGTCGGCGGAACCGAGCAGAGCGGACCCGCCATGGTCCTCGGCAAGCACAACGTCCGCGTCGGAATCCTCGCGGGAAGGATCGCCATCGCGCTCGGTGATGCCCTGGTCGCGCCGGTGATCGCCTACGTGCCCGAGGGCAACGTCGATCCGCCCTCGTCGCACATGCGCTTCGCCGGGACGATCAGCATCCCGGTCGACGTCTTCGAAAGGACGCTCGAGGGTGCCGCGCGGAGCTTCGCCGCCCACGGGTTCCGCGACATCGTGTTCATCGGCGATCACGGCGGCTACCAGCGCAGCGAGGAGACGGTCGCGAAGCGCCTGAACCAGGAATGGGCGCACCGGGATGTGCGCGCGCATGCGATCCTCGACTATTACCGCGTCACCGAGACCGACTACGTGAAGGCGCTGAAAGCGCGCGGCCTGACCGACCGCGAGATCGGCACTCACGCCGGCGTCGCCGACACCTCGCTGTCGCTTGCGCTCGACCCGGAACTCGTGAGGATGGACGTGCTGCGCGCGGGCAAGGACCTCGACGCCGCGCACGGCGTCTACGGCGACCCGCGGCGTTCGAGCGCCGCGCTGGGCGAACTCGGCGTCGACGCAATCATCGCGAAGACGGTCGCGGCGATCCGGCAAGCCGTTGCGCGACGCTGACGACGACCGCGACCGTTACAATCATCTCCCTGCCCCGGGCCGCGGATGGCCCGCGGTGTCACTTCAGGATCGCCCCGTGAAACGAATTCCCCTGCTTGCCGCATTCATATGCGCGCTGCCGCTTTGCACGGCCCCGGCCGCGCCCGCCGTTGCGCAGATCGTTGCCCAGGCGACGGCAGCCGCGCCCACAGCCCCTGCCCAACCGCGAGCGATCGACACGATTCCGGGCATGCTGCCGGTCGTCGACCCGACCAACCTGTACAGCGAGGCCGGGGTCGGGCACCTTTCCGCCGCGGTCAAGGACGCGCTGCCGCGGATCTACGTCCCGAACGTGCGCTCCGACGACGTCTACGTCATCGACCCGGCGACCGACAAGGTCGTCGACCGCTTCAAGGTGGGGCGCAGCCCGCAGCACGTCGTGCCGTCGTGGGACCTGTCGACGCTGTGGGTCGCCAACAACGCCGAAGGCCGCACCGACGGCAGCCTGACGCCGATCGATCCGAAAACCGGCAAGCCCGGTCCCGCCATCCCGGTCGACGACCCCTACAACATGTATTTCACGCCCGACGGCCGCTCGGCGATCGTCGTCGCCGAGGCCCACAAGCGCCTCGATTTCCGCGATCCGAAGACGATGGCGCTGCAGTTCTCCCTCGCCGTCCCCGGCTGCGGCGGCATCAACCACGCCGATTTCTCGATCGACGGCCGCTACGCGATCTTCACCTGCGAATTCTCGAAGGGCCTCGCCAAGATCGACATGGTCACGCACCAAGTCGTCGGCTACCTCCACCCGCAGCGGGCCGGCATGCCCCAGGACATTCGCGTGAGCCCCGACGGCAAGGTGTTCTACGTCGCCGACATGATGGCCGACGGCGTGTTTCTCATCGACGGCGACGCGTTCAAGGAGATCGGGTTCATCCACACCGGCGTCGGCACCCACGGCCTCTATCCGAGCCGGGACGCTCGCAAGCTGTACGTCAGCAATCGCGGCTCGAACATGATCCACGGTCCCCCGCACGGCGCGGGCAGCGTTTCGGTCGTCGACTTCGCGACGCGCAAGGTCGACGTCACCTGGCCGATCCCGGGCGGCGGCAGTCCCGACATGGGCAACGTGAGCGCCGACGGCAGGCACCTGTGGCTGTCCGGGCGCTTCGACGACGTCGTCTACGACATCGACACGACGACCGGTGCCGTCGTGAAGATCCCGGTCGGCATGGAGCCCCACGGCCTCGCCGTCTGGCCACAGCCGGGACGCTATTCGCTCGGACATACCGGCAACATGCGCTAGCGGCAACCGCGTCGACGTGGCATACCCGGACCATCCCGGTCTCTCCGCATGGCTCACGACCTGGGCCCTCGCGCTGACGGCGGCGCTGGGAATCTCGATCGCGCATCGGCTGACGTGGGCCGTCGTCGGGCGGCTCGCCAAGGCTCGCGTCATGTTGCGCACCCTGCTCCGCTTCGCGGAGCGTCCGGCCGGGGCCGTGCTGATCCTGCTGGCGCTGGAGTTCGTGTGGGACGCGGCGCCGCGCGACTTGCCCGCGCTGGGGGCCGTCGAGCACGCCACGCTGCTGGTGCTGACCGCTGCATTCGGGTGGCTGGGCGTGCGCTGCGTCGCGGGCGTCGCCGATGCGGTGTACCAGCTTCATCCGGTGGACCAGGCCGACAACCTGCACGCGCGCCAGGTGCGAACCCAGACCGGGGTGCTCGCGACGGTGGCGAGCGGGCTGATCGTGTTCGTCGCCCTCGCGCTTGCCCTGATGAGCTTTCCCGCGGTGCGCACGCTCGGAACGAGCCTGCTCGCCTCGGCGGGCGTCGCGGGTCTGGTCGTCGGCATGGCGGCGCGGCCGGTCCTGGGCAACCTGATCGCCGGGTTGCAGCTCGCGCTGACCCAGCCGTTGCGGCTCGACGACGTCGTCGTCATCGAGGGCGAATGGGGACGCATCGAGCAGATCCGCGCCAGCTACGTCGTCGTCAACATCTGGGACGGACGCCGGCTGATCGTGCCGCTGCAATGGTTCATCGAGCATCCGTTCGTCAACTGGACGCTCGACTCGGCCGCGCTCATCGGCTCGGTCCACCTCTGGGTCGATTATCGCCTGCCGCTCGCGCCCCTGCGCGCGGAGCTCGAGCGGATCTGTCGGGACGCGCCCGAATGGGACCACCGCGTATGCAGCCTCGCAGTGACCCAGGCCGGCGAGCGCGCGATGCAGGTGCGTGCGCTGGTCAGCGCCGCCGATTCCGGATCCACCTGGGACCTGCGCTGCCGCGTGCGCGAAGGACTGGTCTCCTGGATCCAGCAGCGCTTTCCCCAGTTCCTGCCGCGCACGCGCGTCGATTACGCGGCGGACGCTGACGGCCCCGCGAATCCTGCGCCCGCCGCCGGCACGTCCTGATCGTCAGCGCCGGACGATCAGCTCCTGGCCGCCCATGTAGGGGCGCAGCGCCGCCGGAACCTCGATCGATCCGTCGCCACGCTGGTAGTTCTCCATCACTGCGACCAGCGTCCGCCCCACCGCCAGTCCCGACCCGTTCAGCGTGTGCACGAGCTCGGGCTTGCCCTGGGCATTGCGGAAGCGCGCGTGCATCCGGCGGGCCTGGAAAGCCTCGCAGTTCGAGCACGAAGAGATCTCGCGGTAGGCTTGCTGACCGGGAAGCCAGACCTCGAGATCGTAGGTCTTGGCGGCGGCGAAACCGATGTCGCCGGTGCAAAGGGCCATCACGCGATAGGGCAGCCCGAGCTTCTGCAGGATCGCCTCGGCGTGGCCGGTCAGCGCCTCCAGCGCCGCATAGGATTCCTCGGGACGCACGACCTGCACCAGCTCGACCTTGTCGAACTGGTGCTGGCGGATCATGCCGCGGGTGTCCTTGCCGTAGCTGCCTGCTTCGGAGCGGAAACACGGCGTGTGCGCAGTCAGCTTGAGCGGCAGCGCGTCGGCGGCAAGGATCGTGTCGCGCACCGAGTTCGTCAGCGTGATCTCGGCGGTGGAGATCAGGTAGAGCGCCTCCTGCGACTCCTCGCCCTGCGCCTGCCCCCCACGGGTCACCGCGAACATGTCGGCCTCGAACTTCGGCAGCTGGGTCGTGCCGACGAGCGTCTGCGCGTTGACGATGTAAGGGGTGTAGCACTCGGTGTAGCCGTGCTCGCGCGTGTGCGTGTCGAGCATCAGTTGCGCCAGCGCGCGGTGCATGCGCGCGAGGTCGCCGCGCAGGAACGTGAAGCGGGCGCCCGAGATTTTCGCGGCCGTCTCGAAATCGAGCATGCCGAGGGCCTCGCCGAGGTCGGCGTGGTCGCGAGGCGCGAACGCGAACTCGCGTGGCGTGCCGACACGGCGAACCTCGACGTTGTCGTCGGCCGAACGCCCGAGCGGGGTCGATGCATGGGCGAGATTCGGAAGCCCGAGCAGGAAATCGCGAAGCGTCGTCTGGACGCTGTCGAGCTCGCGCTCGAGGCTTTTCAGCGCGTCGCCCAGCCCTGCGACTTCCGCGAGCAGCGGTGCCGGATCCTTGCCGCTTCCCTTGGCGATGCCGACCTCTTTCGACAGCGCGTTGCGCTTCGACTGCAGGTCCTGGGTGCGCGTCTGGATGCTCTTGCGCTCGGCCTCGAGGGCCTCGAAGCGCGAGGTGTCGAGCGCGACGCCGCGCTTCGCCAGCGCTGCGGCCACGCCCGCAAGATCGTTGCGAAAAAGATTGATGTCGAGCATCGCGCGATCTTATCAGACGGTCGCGACCTGCCCTTCCCTACTCGTCCTCCGCGGCGCC
>DATGDG010000318.1:0-5010 GCA_035311025.1 Casimicrobiaceae bacterium | reverse complement strand
GCGCCGGCGGGCACACCGAAGGACATTGTTCCGCAGCCGAACCCGGATGTCGTGAAGGTCCGGACCGAGACCGAGATAAGGAAGGTGCTCGCGAGCGATGGTGCCTGTCTGGTCGGAATCTCCTTTCAGGAGCTGGCGCTTGAGATTCAAGCGGCAACCCATCGCCTTGACAGGCTCGCCGGTAACGCGAAGATTCCGATGCAGGGGGGCTCCTGACGACGCGTGGCGTCACGACGCGTGCGTCCCGGTGGAGCGGAAACGCATGTCGGTCCGCACGCCATGGCTGGCTGCATGCGCGATCGCGATCGCGGGTCTAGCCGCGAGCGCGCCGGCGCCGGCGCAGCGCGACGCCGAATCCTACCCCTCCAGACCAATTCGCCTGATCGTCCCGTTCGCCCCCGGCGGCGGTACCGATCTCGTGGCGCGCGCGATTGCGCAGAAGCTGACCGAAGCCTGGGGCCAGAGCGTCATCGTGGAGAACAAGCCTGGCGCCGGCGGGAACATCGGCGCGGATTACGTCGCCAAATCGGCACCCGACGGCTACACGGTGGTGATGGGCGCGCTGTCGACCCATGCGGTCAACCCGAGCCTCTACGCCAAGATGCCCTACGACGCGCAGAAGGATTTCGCGCCGATCACCCTGGTGGCGATCACCCCCAACGTGCTGGTCGTGAACCCGTCGCTGCCCGTGCATTCGGTCAAGGAGCTGATCGCCTATGCCAAGGCACACCCGGGCAAATTGTCCTTCGGCTCCGGAAGCATCGGCAGCGCCGGCCACCTCGCCGGTGAACTGTTCAAGGTCGACACCGGCGTCGACATGGTTCACGTCCCGTACAAGGGGGCCGCGCCGGCGATGCAGGCGCTCCTCGCCGGCGACACGCAGTTGATGTTCGACAACCTCGCGAGCTCGATGGCGCAGATCAAGGCCGGCAAGCTGCGCGCGCTGGCCGTGACCACTGCCCAGCGGTCGAGCTTCGCCCCCGACCTGCCGACGATGGCCGAGGCGGGGGTGCCGGGTTTCGACATCTCGACCTGGTTCGGCCTGCTGGCGCCTGCCGGAACGCCCGCATTCGTCATCGAGAAATGGAACCTGCGGGTGAGGGAGATCCTGTCGATGCCCGAGATGCGCGCGCGCCTCGCCGCCCTGGGTGCCGAAGCCGCGCCCGACTCGCCCGAGGAGTTCGCGCAATTCATCGCTGCCGAGATCGCCAAGTACGCGCGCGTCGTCAAGGCGTCCGGCGCCCGCGTCGACTGACGGACCGCCCATCGATACCAGAGCCATTGGCACAAGCCCAAGGGGAGAAACCATGCATCGCCTGATCCGGTTCGCGGCAGGATTCATCGCCGTCTGCGCGGCGTCGCTGTGCACTGGCCCGCTTGCCTTCGCGCAGGCGGACTATCCGTCGAAACCCGTCCGTCTGGTCGTGCCATTTCCGCCGGGAGGCACGACCGACATCCTCGCCCGCGCCGTCGCGCAGAAGCTGACCGAGCAGTGGCACCAGCAGGTGATCGTCGACAACCGGCCCGGCGCCGGCGGCAACATCGGCGCGGATCTGGTCGCGAAGGCAGCCCCAGACGGATACACGCTGCTGATGGGGACGATCGGAACGCAGGCGATCAACCCGAGCCTCTACGCCAGGATGCCCTACGACGCGCAGAAGGACTTCGCGCCGGTGATCCTGGTGGCGGCCGTTCCCAACGTGCTCGAGGTGAATCCGTCGCTGCCCGTCCATACGGTGCAGGAGCTCATCGCCTACGCCAAGGCCCATCCCGGCAAGCTCAACTTCGCGTCCTCGGGGAACGGAACGTCGATCCACCTGTCGGGCGAGCTGTTCAAGTCGATGACCGGCGTGCAGATGACCCACGTCCCCTACAAGGGCAGCGCGCCGGCGCTGGCCGACCTGGCCGGCGGGCAGGTGCAGCTGATGTTCGACAACCTGCCCTCGTCGCTCGGCCTCATCAGGGGCGGCAAGCTGCGTGCCCTCGCGGTGACCAGCACGGCGCGCTCACCGGCGCTGCCCGACGTCCCGACGATTGCCGAATCGGGGCTTCCAGGCTACGAGGCAACGGCATGGTTCGGAGTGCTGGCGCCCGCGAAGACGCCCACCGCGATCGTCGACAAGCTGAACGCAGCGATCGGAACCTGGCTGGCCTCGCCCGAGGGGAAGGAGAAGCTCGCCTCCCAGGGTGCGGCTGCCGCCGGCGGGACGCCCGCGGACTTCGCCCGTTACATCGCCAGCGAAACGGTGAAGTGGGCGAAAGTGGTCAAGGCGAGCGGCGCGCACATCGACTGATTCGCACCGTCACCCGCCTCGCTCTCGCTCGTCTCCCTCTCCCGCTCCGCGGGAGAGGGTTGGGGTGAGGGGATGCGGCTCGGGGTTCGGGGCCCGTGCAACCGCGACTGCCAGCAGCAGCCAGCCCGCGATGAATGCGAGACCGCCAAAAGGCGTCACGTAGCCCCAGGCTCGCCCACCCCCCAGCGCCATCGCGTACAGGCTTCCCGAGAACAGCGCGATGCCCGCGACGAAGAGCAGGGCCGCCCGCCCAAGCCCCGCGCGCCGCGGCATCTGCATCTGCAGCGTTCCGAGCGTCAGCAGCGCCAGCGCATGCCAGGCGTGATAGGTCACCGCGGTATGCCACAGCTCGAGCATGTCGGGCGAAAGGCGCGTCTTCAGTGCGTGCGCACCGAGCGCACCCAGCGCCACTGCAGCCGCCATCAGCAGCGCACCGGCCGTGAGCGTGAGGCGAGGGGACATTTTCGACTACACTACGAAGCTCACAGAATGCGTCCCGCAGGATAGCATCATGACGATCGAGCGCCGCAACGTCGGCAAGCGCCTCTCCGACCTGGTGATCTATGCGCCCCCGCCCGGCGGCCGCCTCGTGTATCTCGCCGGCCAGGTCGCCGAGGACCCCTCTGCCGACATCACCGCGCAGACGCATTCGGTGCTGACGCAGATCGACCGCCTGCTTGGCGAAGCCGCCACCGACAAGACGCGGATCCTGTCGGTGACGATCTACCTCGCCGACATGGCCGACTATGCGGCGATGAACGCCGTCTGGGATGCGTGGGTTCCAACGGGCGAGCCGCCTGCGCGCGCGACGGTGCAGGCCAAGCTCGCGAACCCCGCCTATCGGGTCGAGATGCAAGTGGTCGCCGCCGCCGGCTGACGGCGAGCCTCGATCGGCATTCGTGAAACGCCCCGATCCGATGCCCACTGCGCCGTCGACACAGTCCGCGATTGCCGCGTCGTCGCGCAGCGATCCGACTTCCCACGGCAGCGACGCCGCGACGATGCCGGTGACGCGCGCCCTGTTCGACCAGCTGATGGTCCCCTGCTTCGCGCCCGCGCAGTTCGTGCCGGTGCGCGGCCAAGGCTCGCGGGTGTGGGACCAGGCCGGCCGCATGTACATCGACTTCGCGAGCGGCGTCGCCGTCACTGCGCTCGGCCACTGCCATCCGGCGATGGTCAGGGCGATCGAGGCGCAGGCGAAGACGCTGTGGCACGTCTCCAACTGGTTCACCAACGAGCCTGCGCTGCGGCTCGCCAGGCGGCTCGTCGACTCGACGTTCGCCGAGCGCGTGTTCTTCTGCAATTCGGGGGCCGAGGCCAACGAAGCGGCGCTGAAGCTCGCGCGTCGCTACGCGCACGACCGCTACGGTCCGCATCGCTCGCGCATCGTGTCGACGGTGAATGCGTTCCACGGCCGCACGCTGTTCACGGTCACGGCGGGCGGCCAGTCGAAATACGCGAGCGGTTTCGGGCCCAACCCGACCGGCTTCACCCACCTGCCCTACAACAACGTCGCGGCGCTCGAGGCGGAGTTCGCTTCCCACGGCAGCGAGATCTGCGCGGTGATCCTCGAGCCGATGCAGGGCGAGGGCGGGATGATCCCGGGAACACCCGCCTACCTGCAGGCGGCGCGCAGGCTTTGCAGCGAGCACGGCGCGCTGCTGATCCTCGACGAGATCCAGAGCGGCATGGGACGCACCGGAACGCTGTTCTCGTACATGCAGAAAGGGGTCGTTCCCGACATCCTGACCAGCGCCAAGGGGCTGGGCGGCGGCTTCCCCATCGGCGCGATGCTGGCGACCACCGAGGTCGCCGCAGCGTTCTCGGTCGGCGTGCACGGCACGACCTACGGCGGCAATCCGCTCGCCTGCGCGGTCGCGGGTGCGGTGTTCGACGTCATCAACACCACCGAGGTCCTCGACGGCGTGAAAGCGCGCCATGCGCTGTTCATGGAAGGCCTGAAGGCGATCAACGCGCGGCGACCGGTCTTCGCCGACCTGCGCGGCGAAGGCGTGTGGCTGGGCTGCGAGCTCGCCGAGGCCTGGCGCGGCCGTGCGCTCGACGTCATGAATGCGGCAGGCGAGGCCGGACTGCTGGTGCTGGTCGCGGGTCCCGACGTGCTGCGCATCGCGCCGTCGCTGGTCATATCGCTCGACGAGATTCTCGAAGGACTCGCACGCCTCGAGAGCGCGCTGAACACCGTGCTCGTCTGAGCCGTGTTCTTCATCCGGCCGATCAACCGCGATGACCTTCCCGCCGTGCTCGCGCTGTCCGAGCGCACCGGTCACGGACTCACGACGCTGCCGGCAGACCGCGACCGGCTCGCCGCGCGGATCGATCGCTCGCTCGCCTCGTTCGCCGGAGACGCGAAGCCGGCGGCGACCACGTTCATGTTCGTGCTGGTCGACGGCGATCGCGGCGGCGACGGGCGGGTCGTCGGCATCAGTGCGATCGAAGCGGCGGTCGGCCTCGACGAACCCTGGTACAACTACCACGTCGGCACGCTGGTTCATGCGTCGCGGGCGCTCGACGTCTACACGGTCGCGCCGACGCTGTTCCTGTCCAACGATCACACCGGACATACGGAACTGTGCTCGCTGTTCCTCGACCAGCGCTATCGCCGCGGCAGGAACGGGGCGCTGCTCGCCAAGTCCCGCCTGCTGTTCATCGCCGAGTTCGCAGGGATGTTCGCGGACAAGGTGATCGCCGAACTGCG
>DATGDG010000317.1:0-2669 GCA_035311025.1 Casimicrobiaceae bacterium | reverse complement strand
CCGCGGACCCTTGGCGCCCGTGACGGCGGGCAGGTTGCCCGGCCGCCCGGTGACGGTTTCGCGCGCAAGCCACGCGAAAGCGAGCGCCTCGACCTGCTCGACCGGCACGCCTTCGGCTGCCGTCGTCGCGACGCGCCGAGGCGCGAGCTCCTGCGCCAGCGCGCGCATCAGTGCCTCGTTGTTCGCCCCGCCGCCACAGACCAGGACCTCCGATGCGTCCGCGGCGCTGGCGCGGATCGCATCCGCGATCGTGCGCGCGGTCAGCGCGACCAGCGTCGCCTGGACGTCCTCGGCCTCGCCCTGCGTGCCCGCCCGGGCCAGCCGCTCCTCGAGCCAGGCGAGGTTGAACTTGTCCCGGTGCGTGCTCTTGGGCGGCGCAGCGGCGAAGTAGGGATCGTCGAGGAACACGGCCAGCAGCGCCGGGTCGGCGCTGCCGGTGGTCGCCCACGCGCCATGGGCATCGTAGGTCGTCCCCCGGTTGCGCGCACACCAGAGGTCGGAGAGCACGTTGCCGGGACCCGTGTCGAAGCCGCGTATCGCCCCGTCTGGAGGCAGGTCGGTGATGTTGGCGATCCCGCCGACGTTGACGATGACGCGATGGCGATCCGGGCGTCCGAACAGCGCCGCGTGGAACGCCGGCACCAGCGGCGCGCCCTGGCCGCCTGCGGCGACGTCGCGGTTCCTGAAATCGGCGACGACGGCGATGCCGCTGCGCTCGACGACGCGCGCCGGATTGTTGAGCTGGAACGTGAAACCCCGGTCGGGGCGGTGGCGCAGCGTCTGGCCGTGCACGCCCGCGGCGCGGATGACCTCGGGTGCGAGGCTCGCGGCCTCGAGCGCCTTGGCGATGGCCTCGGCGTAGAGCTCGGCAAGCATGTTGGCGGCAGCACCCGCGCGCACCAGCTCGTTGTTGCCCGGCAACTGGAGCGCGAGCAGCTCGTCGCGCAGCATCGTCGGATAGGGGACGTGGGCGGCGCCCAGCGTCTGGCAGGCCGCGCCGGAGGCAGGCGAGAAATCGGCGATGACCGCGTCGACGCCGTCAAGGCTCGTGCCGGACATCACGCCGGCGTACAGCTCCTCGTGCATCGGGATTTCCGGTCGCCCGCGAAAACGGCCCGGCGGGCACCCGCGCTACTCGGCGGCCACCATCTGCGTCACGGGGAACTGGTCGACGACGGCAAGCTCGCCCTCGAGCGGCGCGACGTCGGCGAGGAACTGGTCCTTCTCGTCGGGCGTGATCGGGGCCGCGGCCGGAAGCGCGACCTTCATCGGGTCGCGCGGCACGCCGGCCACGCGCATCTCGTAGTGCAGATGCGGCCCGGTCGCCCAGCCGGTCATGCCCACGAAGCCGATGGTGTCGCCCTGATGGACGCGCTCGCCGACGTGGAGTCCGGGTTCGAAACGCGACAGGTGTCCGTAGACGCTCGTGTACTTGGCGTCGTGCCTCAGCATGATGACATTGCCGTAGCCGACCTGGCTGCCCACGAATTTCACGACCCCGTCGGCGGTCGCGTGAACCGGGGTCCCGATCGGCGCGGCGAAGTCGGTTCCCGTGTGGGCGCGCCAGACGTGCAGATACGGATCCAGGCGGGCGTGCGTGAACCCCGAGGTGATCCGCGAGAACGTCAGCGGCGAGCGCAGGAACGCGCGGCGCAGGCTGCGGCCGTCGTCGGTGTAGTACGACTCGCTGCCGTCGGGCGCACGCCAGAGGAATGCGCGATGCGCAACGCCTTGGCTGTCGTATTCGGCCGCGAGGATGCGCCCCGACGCGACGGGCTCGCCGTCCACGTAGCGCGTCTCGTAGACGACCGCGAAGCGGTCGCCGCGCCGGATGTCGTGATAGAAATCGATGTCGCCCGAGAACACGTCGACCAGCGCGAGCGTGACCGCGTCCGGCAGTCCCGCAGCATCGGCCGCCGCGAACAGCGATGACGACTGGACCTCGCCGGCGCGCAGGGTCACGCGCACGTCGGAAGGTTCGCCGCCGGCCTGCACGTGGAATCCGGTAGCGTCGCGCGTCACCTCGAGGATCTCGCCACTGGACGCGAGGAAGCGCAAGGCGACCAGATCGCCGTCCTCGTCAGTGGCGATGCGCAGCGCACGCCCGGGACGCAACTGGTAGAGCGGACGTGCGGCCGGATCGGTCCGCAGGAACTCCATCGCGGCCGCATCGTCGACGTCGGCCCGCGCAAGCAGGCTGCCGATCGTGTCACCGCGCCGGACCCGCTCCTCGTGCCAGTAGCGGTCGTCGCTGCCGGTGGAAGTGGCGGCGGCGACGGCGAGCTCGGGCAGCGCGAGCGAGCGCGACACGTCGCGCGTCGGCGTCGTGTCGATGGTCGTGCCGGGCGTGATGCCGAAAGCGGCCACACCCGACAGGCACAGGACCGCGACGGCGAAAGCCTGGCCCGGCGTCAGCGCCCGGGGCAGCTTGCGGATCGACTGCGCTAGAATTCGAAGTTTGTTCGTAATCGCAATCAACGGAATCTGCTGCGCACCCGCCCCAGCGGCGCGCATCCAAACATGGGCTTCGAACGATTTGCAGCGAAAGGGCAGCCCGGCGAGGGCCGCCCCGGGGGGGATTGTAGCAGGCATTCCCGTCATGACAAGCGGATAAAACCGCCGCTCGTCCGGGGCCGATGATGGGATTCGACATCGACCGGCACATCGGC